>DQUX01000324.1 GCA_015662065.1 Anaerolineales bacterium
CGCCACCGCCTCCGCCACCACGCCGCCCGCGGCCCCGCGCCAGCCGGCGTGGACCAACCCCACCGCCCGACGGATGGGGTCGAAGAGGAGCAGGGGGATGCAGTCGGCGAAGCGGAAGAGGAGGACGACGCCCGGGGTGGTGGTGAGTAGGCCGTCGGTGGCGGGCTGGACGGTGCCGACGTGGGCCTCCCCCACCAGCCGCACGTTGGCGCTGTGGACCTGGTAGGGGCTGACGACCTGTTCGCGGCGGACGTCCAGGGCGGAGAAAACCCGCCGGTGGTTCTCCTCCACCGCCGCCAGATCGTCCCCCACCGTGTGGCCCAGGTTGAGGGTGGCGAATACCCCCTGGCTCACCCCGCCCAGCCGGGTGAGGGCGGCGTGGGTCACCCCTGCCCCCTCCAGCCCCTCGAACCGGTAAAGGGGGATGCCGTCAACGATTTCCCGACGCATCGCCCCCCATTATCCCCCGGGAGACGGTTCTGCGCAAGTAATCAGGGTGCGTAGGGGCTTGTGTGGCCTGAGCGGAGGCCCCGAGCGACGCGAGGGGCCGCAGTCGAAGGCCGTCCGCCATCATAAGTGCCTGCCCAATGGGGCATCCACTCCAAGTCAGGTACGGCAGAGCGTCGATGACGCGGGTCTGCATCTGGACCATCCGCTCCAGTTCCGTCGGCCCGTCCATTTCGGTCTGCGGGGGGCCTGTGGTATAATCGGCGTCGATCCGGGGCCATGGTTTGTAGTAGGCCCTTCAGTGCCCTTTTGAGGTGCTGGAGCGCCCACTATGAACCCGAATTCCCAGATATGGCTATGGGAGGAGGGGGCGCAGTGGCGGAGGGAGAGGCGTCCTATCAGGTCTTCGCCGTCTCCGACGGCACCGGCGGCACGGCCGAGCGGGTCATCCGCGCGGCCCTCACCCAGTTCGAGAAGAACGTGGGGGTGCTCCGGTTTGGAGAGGTGCGCACCGTGGAGCAGGTGCGGGCCATCGTCCGGCAGGCGAGCCGCACACGGGCCCTCATCGTCCACACCCTGGTGACGGCCGAACTTCGCCAGGCCATGTTCGATGAAGGCCGGCGGCATCACGTGGAGACCCTGGACCTGATGGGGCCGCTCCTGGGGCGGTTATCCGACCTGCTGGAGGTCTCCCCTCTGGCCCGGCCGGGCCTATACGGCCTGGAGGGGTACAGCCGGCGTATCGAGGCGGTGGATTTCGCCCTCCGCCACGATGATGGTCGTCATCTAGAAGAGCTGGACCAGGCGGAGATCGTTCTGGTCGGTGTCTCCCGTACCGGCAAGACCCCTCTCAGCATCTACCTGGCCTACCGGGGCTGGCTGGTGGGCAACGTGCCCATCGTCCTGGACCTGGAGCCACCCGGCGTGCTCTTCCGCCTCCCCCGGGAGCAGGTCATCGGGCTGAATGTGGAGGCGGGACGACTGACCCGATTGCGCCAAACGCGGGCCATGCGTATGAGAGGGGCCGCCCGCAACTACGCCGATCCGGGCTACGTGCGGGAGGAGGTTCGATATGCCCGCCAGGTGTTCCGCCGGGGTGGCTGGCGTGAGGTCAGCATGACCTCCAAGCCCATCGAGGAGGCGGCTGCGGAGATCGTAGCCCTGGTGGGGAGGCAGAGGGGGAAGTGAGCGAGGGGCGAGTTGGACCATGAAGGTCACTCCGATCCGTAAACAGTATCTTCAGCTTAAAGCCCAGCACCCAGACGCGATCCTCTTCTTCCGTCTGGGGGACTTCTACGAGACCTTTGACGAAGATGCGGAGATCGCCGCGCGGGAGTTGGACCTGGTGCTCACTTCCCGGCCGGTCGCCAAGGGGATGCGGGTGCCGATGGCCGGGGTGCCCCACCACGCCATCGAGGGGTACATCGCCCGTCTCATTGAGAAGGGCTATCGAGTGGCCATCGCCGAGCAGGTGGGAGAGGCCACTGGCCGGGGCCTGGTCCATCGGGAGGTGATGCGGGTGGTCACCCCCGGCACAGTGGTGGAGCCGGCGCTGCTGGAGGCGAAGCGGGCCAACTACCTGGCCTCCCTGATCGTGGTGGGGGGCCGGGCCGGCGTGGCCTATGTGGACATCACCACCGGCGAGTTCGCCGCAACCCAACTGTCCGCCGAGGAGGTGGGGCGGGAACTGGCTCGACTTCAGCCTCGCGAATGTATCGTTCCAAAGTTCGAAGTTCGGAGTTCGAAGTCAGAGGGTCGGGGTTCTGAGGTCTGGAACCTGGAACCTGAAGCCTTGCCGCCGGCCACCCACCTCACCCCCCTCCCCCCCTATCGCTTCGAGTTGGGCGCGGCCCGCCAGGCACTGCTGGATCACTTCCGGGTGACGACGCTGCAGGGCTTTGGCTGTGAGGGGAAGCCCCTGGCGATCCGGGCGGCGGGCGCGATCCTCCACTACCTGCGGGAGACCCAGAAGGGCTCGCTGGCCCAACTGACGACCCTGCGAACCTACTCCACCGACCGGTTCATGGTGCTCGACCCCGCCACGCGGCGCAACCTGGAACTGACGGAG
>DQUX01000409.1 GCA_015662065.1 Anaerolineales bacterium
GGCGTGGCCTGTCCCCATCTCCTCCAGCGCCCGCCGAACGCGGGCACCGGTCTCCGAGCAGGTGCTATCTCCCTGGAGGATGCGGATGCGATCGCCTAGCAGATCGCCGGGGATCTTCGCCCGGACCCGCTCCACCAGATCGGTCCGCAGCTCGACGCCGACGAGCCGACGGTTGAGCCGCACCGCCTCGATGGCGGAGGTCCCCGACCCCAGGAACAGGTCCAGAACGACATCGCCCTCCCGGGTGTAGCGGAGAAAGGTCTGGGTGGCGATCTGGGGGACGAAGCCCCCGTGGTAATCCAGTTGGTGGCCCCCGGTGCGGTCGCGGGCCTCGATGAGCCAGAGAGAATCGGTCCAGATGTGATCGTACTCCCGCCAGCGGGAGAGGTCGATGTCGGAGTAGGGAAGCTTTTTATGCTTATCCCTCATCACCACAACCGTCCCTTGCCGAGAATCTCCTCCAGCAGCGCCGCCCCCGTCCGTCCCGTTCGCCCGCTGACCGCCATCCCCAGATCGCGGCGGAAGCCCACCGTCAGATCGTCCCCTGTGGCATAGCGGATAAGGGCCATCGCCCGAATCCCGTTCGCGATGGCGTAGCGCGGCTCGTGCCGGTCCAGATCATCAAAAAAGAAGGTGCAACTGGCATACATCCGCTGTCGGTAGAACTGGGCCTCCAGCAGCCAAAGCAGCCGCTCCTGATCCGGCCACAGCAAACCATTCAGGCTGTGCTCCGCCAGGAACGTGGGCCCATCCAACTGCCCCAGCACCACAGTAATGTAGGCATCCCGCAGTGCCCAGGGGTCTGCCCCCATACGCCGCGCCTCCTGGATATAGATGCCGTCTATATCACAGGCCAGGTTGTCCAACGCCCGTCGCAGCGCCCCTTTCCAGCGACTATCACCCGGCGTACAATCACAACCGACGATCCAGCGGTCCAGCCGATGGCCACAGCTCCACGCGGTGTTCTCAACCACCTCCACCTCCACCCCGGGCGGGTGATCGCGCAGATGGCGGCCCAGCGCGGTCAGCTCGTAGCCGTGGGTCTCCTCCGCCGAGAGGATGCGACCCAGCACCTCAACCCCTTGCCGGTGATGATGGCCAAAGGTCTCCCCGTCGGTGGCGATCAGCACCAACCCATCCTTCCGACACCGCCTGTCCACATAGTCGCTCAGCCAATCGTCCATCTCCCCCGGATCGGGCATCCCGAAGGAGAGCGCGTTGGAGAGAGCCCGGTCGCGCACGAAAACGGCGATCTCTCCCCCGCCAGGCAGCCGCACCCGGTACGGCCCCGCCCCCGCCTCCAGATCGCCGCGCACCTGCTCATCGGAGAGGATAGTGAAGCGAATCCCCTCCGCCGTCAGAATCCCCAAGGTTTCGTAATCCACCGCCATCTCCGGGAGCCACATCCCCTCCGGGAGATGGCCGAAGCGATAGGTGAAACTGGCGATCCCCCAGCGGACCTGACAGATCTTATCTCGACGGCGGGCCAGGGGAAGGATGGTGTGATGAACCGGTTGGGCCAGCCCGTTGGTGGTTCCGTAGGTATGATAGTAAGCCCCCTCGCTGGTGAGGATCCGCTCATAGACCGGGTGGGCATTCTTATCCAACCAGCGAGCCAGGGTGCCACCCAGATTGAAGCTGATCCGCTCAAAGAAACCCGCCTCGGCCAGCGGCGCGTAGCACTCAGCGGTGATCCGCTCGTTCCAGTTGGCATAGGGGGCTGCGTCCGGCTCCCGTGGGATGCGCCCGGTGAAGGGATCTGCCCGGGGAGGTTGGTAGAAGTGACCGTGGATAGAGAGATAGCAATGGGTCATAGGATGTCCTTCACTCGTCGCCTGTCAATTGTCACCGATCGATGGCGTGGGCGGCGTTCAGGGCAAAGCGGAACTCGACCCCCCACGGCCGACCCAACTCCAGCGCGACCTCCCACCAGAGCAGGGTACACGTCCCCTGGTAGACCCGTTCGTAGCCAGCCTCGGAATTGGCGACGGCCTCCAGGGGGAAGTGCCAGAGATGCGCCGGGCGGCTCAGGCTCAGCGCCACCTCCCCCGCCAGATCGGGCAGCCGGGAGGCGACGACCAGCGTCGAAACGGCGCTCTGCTCCCCCAAGTCACTCAAGCGGCGGGATTCGCCTTCCGCCACTCGCAATTCGCCATACTTGCTATCCCCGCCAACGACGCCCCAGTTGACCTCGACGCCGAAGCGCAAGGAAGCCGGACCGTCGCCCAGGTTCGTCAGCCGGTAGCGGACCCAGAGGTCAGAGGAGCCGGCCTCCAGCGCGATCCCCTTCTCCACACGCACCGCCACCTGACGGTCGCCCACCCACACCCCCCCCTCGCGGGCCAACTCCAGGACGACGGCTCCCTCCCCTCCTTCCACCCGCGCCACGTAGGGCTGCTCGACGAAATCCCCCTGCTCCCCGTACCGGGCCTGGTAGAAAGCCTCCAGCGTCGTCTCCGGGTGAAGGAAGTGATCCAGAAGCGCGGCCCGCCGGTACCAATCGTGGAAGAGGCGGGTGTGGATACCCGGTTCCTTGACCCGCACCCCATCGGGCACCTCCGTCTGACCGGGCAGGACCAACCGTCCCTCCCTCGCCGCGGCCACCAACTCCTCGTGGTATCCCTCCCGGCGGCGGGTCATCGTGTTAAGCAGGTTGTAGCGGCGATCCCGCCAGTCCCACTCCACCAGCGCTCCACCATAGGAGGGCTTGAAGACCAGCACCTGCTGGTCGGTGTTGAGGACGACCTCCTCGTGGCCGTCGGCGTCCAGGTCGCCCCGCTCCACCCGCGCCCACGGAACAGGGGAAGCGGCGCGATCGGCCATCTCCTCGGCGGCGATAAGGTGACCGTAGTTGGCAACCCGGATGTGGAAGAGATAGATCCCACCAAACAGGCCGTGCCAGTAGCCGCAGTTACACTGGGCCGCCCAGAGATGATCCAACGCCTGCGCCTTCTCCCTCCCCTCCGGCATCCGGTGGACCTTACGGCTCACCCACAGCGCCCTCTTGTGCATCTGGTTGACCTCGTCGTAGCGGGCCATAAAGGAGCGCCAGAGCCCCCCTCTGACGAAGCGGAGCACGTCCTGCCGGCCCTGGGCCTCCAATTCCCGCCGCACCCGGCCCAGGGCAGCGAAGTCGTCTGGGGGGAGCGCCCAGCGCATCATCTCCTCGTAGGATCCACAGGGCAGGTAGATTCGGCCCAGCGGCTCCATCTCCGCCGCCACCTCCCCCAGGGGACGGGTGGCCAGCCACTCCCCGCTCTCCTCCAACGCGGAGAAGAACCGGTCCATCCAGCCCTCCTCCCCCCAGCAGTGCTCCCACGTGCCCGGCCAAAGGCCGAACTTCTCCCCGTCATCCCCCATCACGGCGACCCCGCCGGGGTGGGCCTCGGCCTGCTCCCTCAGCCACCCCATCACCTCCTCCACCGGTCGCCAGGGGATGGCGTAGCGGAGGAGCATCGAGCTGCCAAACACCTGGAGGGTATATCCCTGCTCCTCGGTGACGTAGGAGCCGAAGAGATCGTCGTCGGTCAGGCCCACCATCTTGAAGTGGGTGTCATCCAACAGCGTGTAGCGGACCCCCGCCTCGGCCAGGGGTTTGGGCAGATGCGGCTCCCAGACCCGCTCCGCCAGCCACGCCCCCGTCGGTTCACAACCGAAGCTCTCCCGCAGAAAGCGGCTCATCTTGCGGATCTGGCCCACCTTATCGGCGTCGGGGAGGGCGACCAGGACGGGTTCGTAGTAAGCGCTGGTGAGAAGCTCCACCTGCCCCCGCTCCACCAGCGTCCGCAGCCGTTCCAGGTGGTCGGGCCGATGGACGCTAAGCCAATCCAGGAGAGGGCCGGTGTAGTGGAGGGCCGGCCGGACGGCGGGGTGCCGCTCCAGAGCCGCCAACATCGGGTCGTAGGCCCGCTCGGCAGCCTGGGCAAAGACAAAGTCGAAATTGCCCACCGGTTGGTGGTTGTGAATAACGAGGGAGAGAGTCATTCTCTTCATACAACGGGATCCGGGATAAGGGCTACATCTATCCCGCCACAGAGAATATTTATGGAGAAAATCCGGCCTTCCTCTGCACCTCTGTGGTGATAAATCCGAGGCTATACCTCCAACGGAATGCTCTGTAAGAGGTCATTGAGCACAGGCGTGCAGTTCTATCGCCCGCCGATACAGCTCCACGTACTTCCTCGCCGAAGCCTTCCAGGAGAAATCCGCCTTCATCCCCTGGGTCTGGAGACCGACCCAGGCCTCCCGGTCGCGGAAGACCCCCAACGCCCGCTCCAACGCCTCCAGGCAGGCCTCGGGGGTGAAGGAGACGAAGACAAAGCCGGTCGCCCTGTCTGGCAGATCGTGATAATCGGTCACCGTGTCTGCCAGGCCGCCGGTCCGGTGCACCACCGGCACCGCGCCGTAGCGCATAGCGATCATCTGCCCCAGCCCACAGGGCTCAAAGCGGGAGGGCATCAGGAACAGGTCGCAGCCGGCGTAGATGCGGCGGGCCAGGGTATCGTCGTACCGCAGGAAGGCCCGCATCTTGTCTGGGAAGCGGGCCTGGAACCCCTCCAGCATCTCATGGTACTCCGGCTGACCGGTGCCCAGAAGGATGAACTGGACATCCCTCGCCAGCAGTCGCTCCAGCACCGGCTCCAGGATGTCGATCCCCTTGACGGGGTCCAACCGGGAGACCATCCCCACCAGCGGCACGTCGGGCCGGACCGGAAGCCGGGCCTCCTGCTGGAGGGCGGCCTTGTTGACCGCGCGCATATTCAGGCTGGAGAGATCAAACCGCTGGGGAATGCGCGGGTCGGTGGCCGGATTCCACAGTTCGTAATCAATCCCGTTGAGGACCCCCGTCAGCCGGTCCCGCCGCGCCCGCAGGAGGGGGGCGAGCCCCGCCCCCGCCTCCGTCTCCAGGATGTCCCGCGCGTACTGGGGGCTGACGGTGCTGATCAGGTCGGCGTTGACGATCCCCTGGGCCATCCAGTTGACCTGCCCCGGCGGTTCCACCTCCAGATGCCGGACGTACTCCATCTGAGCGAAGGTGAGGATGAGACGACCGGAGATTCCCTGGTAGGCCAGGTTGTGGATGGTGAAGAGGGAGGCCAGGTGGTGGTACTCCCGCAGGTAACGGCCCTCGTAGGCCAGCCAGGTGGGGACTACGGCGGTGTGCCAGTCGTTGGCGTGGATAACGTCGGGCATCCAGCCCAGGAGGGGGAGGGCCGAGATCGCCGCGCGGCCAAAGAAGGCAAACCGCTGGGGGTCATCGTCGAAACCGTACACCCGCTCACGAGGGGAGAAGAACTTCTCGTCCCAGACCAGGTAGACCGGCACGCCGCCCTCCGTCTCGGTGCGGACCAGGTGGACGCGCTCCTCGTTGGGGCCGGTGGGGACGGGGAAGGACTTACCCACCTTATCAAAATGGAACCGGTCAGAGCGGATGGAGCCATAGCGGGGGATCATCAGACGGACGTCGTGGCCCAGGGCGTGCAGCGCCTTCGGTAGTGCCCCCGCCACATCCGCCAGCCCGCCGACCTTGGCGAAGGGAACCGCCTCGGCGGCCAGGAACAGAATCTTCAGCCGTGCGCTATCCATTTTCCTCTCCTGTTGGATGAGCTTCCAGGAGCGGTTCGATCCTCAATCATTCCCCCCACCACCGGAAATCCACCTCCGGGAAGAGCTTGTCCAGTTCCCACAGCTCCTCCGCCAGAGCGCGGTCGGGCCGGCCCGCCTCAACGGAGCCGACCAGCCGCTCGAACCGCTCCACGTGACCGGTGAACCGCTGGATGGCATACTCCCGCGCCTGCCCCGTCGTCACCAGGAAGGGCCAGTCGGACGATTCCAGCAACAACAACTCCCGCGCCGCCTGATTGAGCACCGCCTCCTCGTCCGGCGACGCACCCTCGGCCTTCCGCCGGGCGATCTCCGTCATCCGGCGCTCCGCCTCGTGGATGGGTTCCCACATCCAGCGCGTCTCCGGGTTATCCCAGGTCCAGTGGCCCCCGCCCAGCCCCCATGACCCCTCCGGCAGGGCCAGCACCTCCTCCGGCGGGTGATCCTCCAGATAGCCGCTGGCGGTGGTCAGCTCCACCCGGTCGGAACCGGCCAGGATACGGAGCACCTCCCGGATCCAATCCACCCCCTCGAACCACCAGTGGCCGAAGAGCTCCGTATCGTAGTTGGAGGCGATCAGGCCGAACCGCCCCGTCTCGGCGTGATACTGCTCCAGCAGGTCGGCCACCAGCCAGGCGAAGTGGCGGGCGTGCTCCCCCACTTTGTTCTGAGCCCAGTCAGGGTGGTACCAATCCTTGTGGCCCAGGTCCACCCGCGCTCCGGTCACCCGCCAGTACTGGAGGCCGGAGACATGGTCCTTCTTGTGGAACTCCCGGTAATCGAAATCCCCTGGATACCCCCAGTCGGCCGACCAGACCTGCATCCCGGTCCGGTTGTTGCGGCCGATGGCGGCCACGCCGGAGTGCTCACCCACCACCCCCGGCGTGGTGTCCACGACGTAGTAAGGCTGATAGGTGGTGCGGGGCCGGTCGGGCAGCTCGAACCGCTCCAGCGGGACGACGTAGTTCCGCTTGATGGCCCCGTAGGGGCCGATGGCCTCCCCGGCCGCCTTCCCCACCGGCCGCCCTCCCTCAATGGTATGGGTCTCGACGAAGAAGCAGCCCAGCCCCACCTCGGCCAGGAAGCGCTCCAGGCCGGGGCGGACGGTGCCGTCGGGGGCGACGTAGGCGGGGCGGTAGGCGCACTCCGGGAGCCAGATGGCCCGAGGCCCGCGCCCAAAGTGACGGCGGTAGGAGCCGATGCCGGCTTTCAACTGCCCCCGGACCGCCGCGTCGGTCCCCAGGAGGGGAAGGTACCCGTGGGTGGCCGCGCAGGTGACCACCTCCACCACACCCGCCTCCTGCAGCCGCCGGAATCCCCCCAGGATGTCCCGCCCGTACCGCTCGCGGAACACCCGCAGGATGCCGGCATACCAATCCCGGTAAAAGGTCGCCAGATAGGCAGCGTGGGGGTTCCCCTCCTCCTGAAAGCGGGAGACATCTCCCTCGGCGGCGGTCAGCTTCTCCTCCACGTAGACCTCGAAGTGAGCCTGCACCAGGGGATCGGCCAGTTGCTCACAGAGGACGGGGGTCAAACCAATGGTCAGGCGAACGGGAAGCCCCTCCTCGTGAAGGTCGGTCAGCCCGTTCAGGAGGGGGATATACGTCTCGGCCACCCCCTCGTGCAGCCACTCCTCACCGTGGGGCCAGCGACCCGCCCGCCGACAGTAGGGGAGATGGCTGTGGAGGACGAAGGTGAACGCTCCAACAGGGGCCATTTCGGCTTTCTCCTATCCTGGCGTCGGCGGCAGCGTGGGGGTGCGCGTCGGAAAGGGGGTCGGGCTGGGATCAGAGGGGGTAGGTGTGATCCGCGGCGGACGGGGTAGGAAGGAGAACACCAGACCGGCCGCCATGCTGAGCACCACCAAGAGACTGACGATCCAAAAGAGACGTTGAGCTTTGAACCTTCTGCGGGCCACGGCTCCTCCTGTTCAGGCGAATGACAGGATATTATATCACAGAGAACGGCGGCGACAAACGCCCTCCGCTCGTTGGGTAGGGCCATTGCGGGCGCGCCTGAAACGGGCCTTCAAACCGGCGCTCGCCCCCCCCGCCGTCACGAGGGCCCGTCCCCGAGGACGGGAGCTACAAGCCATAAGCGGACCTCGGCGGCCCGATATGCCGCCGTGATATGGAGAGGGCCGGGCTTCCTCGCCCGGCCCTCAACCCACCCTACGGCCTCGTTGGCACCTTCTCCTGCCAGTCGTCGGCGTACTCCACCGACTGCCTCTGGAGGTTGAACCACTCCCTAAAGGCGCGATCCCTCTCGAAGACCAGCATCAGGGGGTCTAACTCCCGCTCCTCGTGGCCCAGAACCCGGAGCACGTAGTAGCGACCGCTGACTCCCAACAATGGCTGCGTGTAGGTCCCTACAGGCGCATCGAAGACCGCCTGGCTGATCTCCGCTCCAAACTGCTCGGCGACGAAGACCTCCGTCCGCCAGTCCAGCTCACCGACGAAGGCAGCGCTCTCCTCATCCGCCTCGATCTCGGCCACAATGTCCTCCCAGGTCTCTCCCGCATCCAGCCGCTCCACCACCTGGACGGCCTCCTCTTCTGAGGGGAAGGTGATGTAGTGGGCCTGTACCTGGTCCATCAGCGTGGGGATGCCGCTCACGACCGCCTCGCGGACCTTATCGTAGAGCAGACTGACCTCGGCCAGAGCGCGGAATCCCTCCTCTCCCAGCCCACTGGGTTCCAGAATTGCCTCCACGTAGGCCTGGTAGTTCTGCTCAAACTCCTCGCGGGTCAGCGAGCCGGTAGGGGTAATCGGCTGGGTCGCAGTCACAGGCCCCGAGAGAGGGGGAGCCATCCCCCCCGCCGATCCATCCCGGTCGTAGCCAAACTGCTGCTCGATGGCCCGGTCGATCTCCTCCTGAGAGACCGTGATCCCTCGGCGGGCTGCCTCCTGCCGGATCAGTTCCTCCTGGACCATCTGGTCCAACACCTGTCCCCCGAGGACCGGAGCATACTCAGGCGCCAACTGCGCCTCCAGGCGGCGGATCGCCTCATCCAGTTGGTCGAAGAGCGGAACGGTCTCCGGGTCGGTGGGGTCCAGCGCCATCCGCTGGGCCGTGTAGCGGTTCAGTTCCTGCCGCAGGGAGACCCGGTGGTAACGAATCCGGGTCTCGAAATCCGCGGCAGTGATGACCACCCCCCCGACCGTCGCCACCGGCTCCCGGGCCTTGAAGACCTCCTCGACCAGGTAGCCGTAGGTCAGGATGGCGACGACCACCACGCCGACGGTAATGACTCCAGCGATGATCCAACGGTTCATCCGCGCCTCCCGCTCGGCGCGGGAACGCTGCTTCTTGGTCAGTAGACGAGGGGTTGCTACCTTCCGCCTCTTCTTCCTTGCCATCTCCTCCTCCGGCTCCTGCCTTTCGGGACACCGGGCATAGGGAGAACCCTATGCCCGGCAGATACCACGGGGATCGCAACCGGTCTGGGCTAACCGCCGCGGATATGCTCGGCGGTGAAGGGTAGCAGCGCCAGATGGCGGGCCCGCTTGATCGCTCGGGCCAGTCGCCGCTGATGGCGGGCACAGGTGCCGGTCTGCCGCCGCGGTCTGATCTTCCCCCGGTCGCTCAGGAACCGGCGTAGCGTGTCCACGTCCTTGTAGTCAATCTCCGCAATCCCCTCGACACAGAAGTAGCACCGCCGGACCCCGCGCCGCCACCGACGACGGGGGCCGCCACCTCTCGCGCCCGACCGCGCCGGACGTCTCTCACGTCTGGTCTGCTCTGCCAAAACTCACCTCCACGTCCCACCGGAGCGGCTTTCCACGCCGCCGCCCTCTAGAAGGGGAATTCGTCTGCCTCCGTCTCCTCGGGTTGTGCCGCCTCTTCCTCCACCGCCGCGGGTGGACGGCCGCCGAGCATGATCATCTCCTGGGCCACCAACTCGGTCCGGAAACGCCTCTTGCCCTCCGCGTCCTCCCAGCCTCGGGTCTGCAGACGGCCCTCGATGTAGACCTGCTGGCCTTTGCGCAGGTACTGCTTACAGATCTCCGCCAGACCGCCCCAGGCGACCACATTGAACCACTCCGTCTCCTCCCGTCGCTCCCCCTCGGCGTTGGTCCAGCCGCGGGTCGTGGCGACGCTGAAGGAGGTGACGGGCCGGCCGCTGGGGGTATACCGCATCTCGGGATCTCGCCCCAGATGGCCGATGATCATCACCTTGTTCAATCCCCTGCCCATCTCTCCCTCGCCCCTACTCCTCCACACGCACGATCAGGTGGCGGATCACCGGCTCCTTGAGCTTCAGCGCCCGCTCTACCTCCGCCACACCACCCGATTCCAGGCCGAGCCGTAGAAAAACATAATGGCCTTCCCGTACCTTCTGGATGGGATAGGCCAATCGCCTCAGCCCCCAGGGCTCGACCTTGTGGACGACGCCACCGGTGGACTCGACAAGGGCGTTTACCTCCTCGACGATCGCCTCCAGCCCCTCTCGATCCACCTGGGGATGTACAATGTATGTCAGCTCATAATCGCGCATGACGGTTGACCTCCTTCCCACGGGATTGCCCCCGAACCCAGTCGGGAGCGGAAAGCCCGTCCAGGGCGCGCAACGGGGCGTATGATAACACAAAGGACGGCTTTTGGCAACCCGCGGGCAGCGCCGGAATCCCCATTCCGGCGCTCTACGGGCTGAACCGGAAGAGGCAGACATCCCCATCCTGCACCCGGTAGCCCCGCCCCTCGATGCGGATCAGCCCCTGCTCGCGGGCGGCGGGCCATCCCCCGGCCTCCACCAGCGCTTTCCAGCCGACCACCTCGGCGCGGATGAAGCCCCGCTCCATATCGCTGTGGACCCGGCCGGCGGCTTCCGGTGCGGTGGCCCCTCGCCGGACGCTCCAGGCGCGCACCTCCCGCCCGCCGACCAGGGTGAAGAACGTGATGAGATCCAGGGTACGATAGCCGGCCCACACCAGCGCCTCCAGGCCAGACCGCTCCAGGCCGACGGCCGCCCGGTACTCGGCCGCCTCGTCGGCCGGCCAGGCGGAGAGGCCCGCCTCCAACTGGGCGCAGAGGACAACGCAGGGGGCCCCCTCCCTCTCCGCCACCTGCGCTACCTGCTCCGCCCGCTCTCCCCCCTCCGGCAGGTCCTCCTCGGCGACGTTCGCCACATAGAGACGACGCTTACCGGTCAGCAGGCGCAGTTCCCGGACCAGGGCGGCCTGCGCATCCCCCTGGGCAGCCCATCCGGCGGCCCGTTCCCCCCGCTGCAGCCGCTCCTCCAGGCCCTCCAGCAGGGCCAGCTCCGCCGCCACCTCCTTCGGACGGGCCTTGGCCGCCGAGCGGACCTTCTCCAGCCGCCGCTGGACCGTCTCCAGGTCGGCCAGGGTCAGCTCCAGATCCAGCACCTCCAGATCGCGCAGCGGGTCCAGACTGCCGTCCACGTGGGCCACGTCTGGGTCGGCGAAGCAGCGGGTCACCACCGCCACCGCGTCCACCTCCCGGATGTGGGCCAGGAAGCGGTTGCCCAACCCCTCCCCCCGGTGGGAGCCCCGCACCAGCCCGGCGATGTCCACGAACTCCACCGTGGCCGGCGTCACCAGCTCTGGCCCCACCAGCCGGGCCAGTGCCTCCAGCCGCCGATCGGGCACCGCCGCCACCCCCCGGTTGGGGTCAATCGTGGTAAACGGATAGGCCGCCACAGCGGCCCGGGCCTGCGTCAGCGCGTTGAAAAGGGTGGACTTCCCCACGTTGGGGAGGCCCACGATGCCGATCTGAAGGGTCATCCCCCGCCCCCTACCCCTCCTCCTCTGGCGGCGGCGTACGGATGGGGAGGGCGATGGTGAAGGTGCTCCCCTGGTTCAGGGCCGACTCCACCCACACCCGCCCGCCGTGCCGCTCGACGATGGATTTGACGATGGCCAGGCCCAGCCCGCTGCCCTGAATCTCGTCTGCATCCCGACGGCGGATGCGGTAGAACTTCTCAAACAGCCGCACCTGATCCTCCGGCGCGATGCCGAGGCCGGTGTCGGCCACCGTGATCAAGACCTCTCGGCCGACGGCCTTCAGCCCCACCGTCACCGACCCGCCGGAGGGGGTGTACTTGATGGCATTGTCCACCAGGTTGGCCACCGCCTGCCGCAGGAGCGTTGCATCCCCCAGGATGATGGGGGCGGGCTCGGCCGGCTCCAGGCGCAGGACCAATCCCCTGGCCGCAGCGCGGGCCCGCATGCCGTCCACCGCCTCCACCACGATCGCCCCCAGGTGACAGGGCTTTTCCTCCAACCCCACCCCCGCCTCAATCCGCCCCAGGTTCAGCAGGTCCTCGATCAGGGCCCCCATCTTCTCGATGCCGACCAGGATCTTATCCAAGTACTCCCGCTGCTTCTCGTTCAGCTCCCCCACCATCGGCAGCATCGTGGCGTAACCGCGCATAAAGGTGAGGGGCGCGCGCAGGTCGTGAGAGACGGTGGCGACGAACTCCGACTTCATCTCGTCCAGTTCCTTGAAGTGGGTGATATCCCGCATCACCACGACCCGGCCTATGTTCTCCCCATCGGCGCTGAGGATGGTGGCGGCACTGGCATAGAAGGTCCGCCCGCCGGGCAACGGCACCTCCTCCACCAGCGACCCGGCCCGACCCAGGGGCTCGATGAGGATGCGGGCCAGGTCCGGCTCCAACACCGTCTCCTCCACCCGCCGCCCGACCAACTCGTCGGCCCGCAGGCCCAGGGCCCGCTCGGCCGCCGGATTCACCAACAGCAACCGATCGTCCCGATCGGTCACCAGGATGGCATCGCCGGTGCTGGAGAGGATCGCCGCGAGCCGCCGCCGGCCCCCTTCCGCCACCTGGAACAGCCGGGCGTTCTCGACCAGAACCGCCGTCTGGCTGGCCAGGGTGGAGAGCAGGTCCACCTCCGAGGGCTCGAACCGGACGGGATCGGAGAAGCCCGCCCACATCACCGCCACAGGACGTCCCTTGCTGTGGACCGGCAGGGCGACCACTGCCTGAATCTCCTCCGGCAGCGGGCCGGACTCGGCCAGGGTGCGGGCGCGGCGAAGGTTCTCGATGAGCAACGGGTGATCCACATCCCGGGCGGCCAGGGCCAGCGCGCGATCGAGAGTGCCCAACCCCTGCACCGTCTCCCCCCGCCCGATCACCACCTGGGGATCGCCGGTGGCGGAGAGGAGGACAATGCGGGAGACCAGCGCGCCGGTGGCCTGCAGCGCCCCCTCCAGAATGCGCGGCCCCCCCTGGGCGATGTCCAACGTGGCCGAGACCTCTTGGGCCACCTGGAGGAGCAGGGAGAGGTCCTCCAGCCGCCCCTTGAGGCCGACCCGCATCTTCTCAAACGCCTTCCCCACCTGGGCCATCTCGTCGTCGCCGGCGACGCGGATCGGCTGCTCCAGGTCTCCCTGGGCGATGCGCTCGGCAGCACGGGCCAGCAGGTTGAGGGGGCGGGTCAACTGGCTGGTCGCCAGGGGGATGACCACCCCCACAGCGCCGGTCAACGCGGTGAGCAGGAGCAGAAGGGGGGCGGCGATGCGGGTCGCCAGCCCCAGCACCACCTCGTGGGGGAGCAGGACCACCACTGCCCACGGGTATCCCTCTACCGCCACGTAGCAGGCCAGTTGTCGGGCGTTGGTCCGGCTGTCGCGGCTCTCCCGAACCCACCCACGCCCCTCCGGCAGAGTCTCCAGGGGCAGACGGCTCTGATCCAGCTCCCACGGCTCCAGCAGCCGCACCGGGTCGGGATGGACAACGATGCGTCCCTCGACGTCCACGACGAACCCCTCCCCCCGGCGCATCGTCCACTGCAGCCCGGTGAGCACCTGCTCCAGCAGGGGGTTCAGATCGATCTCCACCCGCCCCACCAGGACACCATGCCGCTCCCCTCCCCCCGGCTTCTCCAGCGGGCTGAGGAAGGAGAGGATCACCCGGCCGTCCGGCCCCCGATGCACTCGGGTGGCCTGCAACCCCCCGGTCTCCCGGACCACCTCCAGGAGCTCGTCCTCCTCAGGCGTCGGCCCCGTCTCCCCCGGGGTGGGCTCGGGATAGGTGCAGAGCACCTCCCCCTCCCCATCGTAGGCGGTCAGGCGGCTGAAGTAGGGAAGCATCTGCAGGGAGCTCTGCAGCCGCGCCCGGCAGACCTCCTCATCACCACTCCACAGCTCCGGCTCGCCAGCGAACTGACGGATCAGGCTCTGGCCGGTGGAGATGAACTGCCACATCCCCTCCGCCCCGTTGGTGGCATCCCGCAGCATCGCGTCCACGGCCTGGCCGGTGGCGATGTCTATCGCCGTCGCGCCGACGGCGTAGACCAGAACGGCGATCATCAAGGTGAAGAGAGGGATGAAGAGGGACTGCAGCCGCCGGTTTAGCGTGCGGCCGTAGGGGGGCGGTCGTCGGGCGACCACCACCGGCCGCGCCTGAGGAGCGACCAGGTAGATGAGCTGGAAGAACAGCCCATAGAAGGCGGACTCCGTCAGCCCCAACTGGGCCGTGACCAGCAACTGGGTAAAGGCATAGTCCAGGGCGGCCAACGCCCCCTCGGGCCGGTAGGCGGGGACGAAGGTAGAGAGCAGGACCATCGGCTGCAACAGGGTCACAGCGACCGGCAACGCGACCAGGGGTTGGCGGAACAGCCATGCCAGCCGCCCCCGATACTCCTGCCGCAGAAGATAGGCGACCAACGCCGCCTGAAAGGCCAGGGCGAAGGGCTCCAGCAGGTTGTGGGTGATGGTGCCAGCGCGGAGGATTCCGGCCAGCAGGCCCAACACCGCCGTCGGACCCACCCCCGTCCACACCGCCCCCCCCACCACCGGCAGCAGCCCCAGGAGGGGCAACCCCGGCGCGATCGGCTCAGCCGCCCGATAGGGGGGCGGCAGGAGGTCAGGTGCATAGACGCGGAGGACGAACAGGTTGTTCAGCAGGGGGGTGAGGACCAGGAGGAACAGGTAAAGGAGCCATCGCCGCTTGCGCAGGGCCGCAAAGTCCTGCCGCACCCACACCAGGAGAACCAGCAGGCCAACGGTGTAGATCACCCAGACCGGGTAGGCCTCCCAGCGGCCCGGCCACTCAAAGAGGGGGAGCAACCATCCGCCCCAAAGCTGGATTTCCATCATCACCTTCGACTTTAGACGACGTCCTTGAAAAGATTATACACCGGAAGTCCCCCCCGACAAGCCCACCGCCCGGCGGAGCTTCCGAAGCCATCCAACCTCCAATGTGCGGATGGAGGATGGTGCACCAGATACCGGCTTCTACGGCACTACGCGCTCCACAATGCTCGTAGCCCCCGACCTCGGGGGCGGGTCTTTCCACCCCGGGCCTCAGGGACCGGTCCTGCCCCCCACCTGTTCGGCGTAGAAGCGGTAGGCATCCCCCACCGTCCGCACCTCCCAGGCTACATCCACGGGGATGGTGATCCCCATCTCCTCCAGCCGCAGCATCATCTCCACCAATCGAATCGAATCCGCCAACAGGTCCTCCACAAAGGAGGCTTCCGGCACCACCTGCGATTCATCCACATCCAGTTCCTCGGCGATGATCCGGCGGAACTCCTCAAAGGTGATCTTCCGTCCCATGCTCTCGCTCCTGTAAGGCCATCTCGCGGAGTCGGAATTTCTGCGGCTTACCGGTGGACGAACGGGGGAAGTCGCTTACGAAGCGGACGACCTGGGGGGTCTGATATGGCTCCAGAGCCCCACGGCAGTACTCCCGCACCTGTCGAGCTGTTGGCCCCTCCTTTCCTTCCAGAATGACGAAAGCCCAGACCTCCTCACCCCCCAGCCCACCAGGCACCCCCACCACCGCCGCCTCACGGATGGCGGGGTGCTTCGTCAGATGGCGCTCGATCTCCTCAGGGTAGATACTCCGCCCCCCCCGGATGATGACGTCCTTCTTGCGCCCCACGATCCGCAGGTAGCCCCGCCCGTCCATCACAGCCAGGTCCCCGGTGTGGTACCACCCCTCCTCATCCACCACCCGCGCGGTCAGGTCGGGGGCCCCCCAATAGCCCACCATCACACCCTCCCCCCGCACCACCAGCTCCCCCACCTCTCCCGCCGACAGAGGCCGGCCCGCCTCGTCCACGATGCGGACCTCTATGCCGGGCATCGGCCGGCCCACCGTCTCCGCCTGCAGGTCGTCGGGGTCGCCCAGGCTGGTGGCGGCGATCCCGCCTCCCACCTCGGTGGCCCCGAAGCCGATGTGGAGCGCACAGCCAAGGCGTCGCTGCACCTGGCGGGCCAGGTCCGGCGGGCAGGGAGCCGAACCGGTCCCGCAGATAAGGAGGGAGGAAAGATCGTACCGGTCGAGATCCTGGACCCGGAGCATCACTGCCAGGGCAGTCGGCACCGCCACCAAGACCGTGACCCGCTCTCGCTGAATCAGCTCCAGCGCCTCCACCGGGTGGAAATGGGGCTGAACGACCAGGGTGTCTCCCATCAGCAGGGCCTGGAGGAAGACCTCGACGCCGGTGATGGTGTGAAAGCCGACGGTGGACAGAAACACCTGGGGCCGTCCGGCCGCCCGCAGGAGCCGCTCCCGATACCGCAGGAGCGCCCGGCCCATACGGGGGATCTGCCGGAGTGTGGGCCGATGGGTCCACAGCTCCCGCAGCTTCAGGCTGGCGACGACGGGGGCGATGAGGCTGCGATGGGTGTGCATCGTCCCCTTGGGTGCACCGGTGGTCCCAGAGGTGTAGAGGACCGCCAGCAGGTCCCCCGGCGAGACCTCCGCCGGTCCAGCCACGTCCCCCGGACCCTCCAGCAGCTCCGCCAGCGCCGGGTCATCCACCGTCCACGCCCTGGCCCCCTCGGGCAGGGCGTGCCGGACCAAGGGCGGGGGGAGGCTATGAGCCACCAGCAGGGCCGGGGCCGTCTGCTCGACCGCCTGGACGACCCACTGGGAGCGGGCCATCGGGTCTAGGGGGACCACCACCGCTCCCCGCTCCGCCGTCGCGAAGAAAAGAAGGATGAATGCCGCGCCAGGAGGCAGCAGAAGGGCCACCCGGTCCCCCTTACCGACCCCCAGGCGATCCAACCCGCCGGCGGCCCGCTCCATCCGCTCCTGGAGCTGGCCGTAGGTCAACCGCAACGAGCCGACGACCAGGGCCTCCTGCCGGGGCCGGTCCTCCGCCACCCGCCGCAGGGCCTGCCCAACTGTCATCCGGGTCGTCAACATCGGGACCCCCATCTCACAGTGTCAGTTGATACATTCGGAAGTGTTTGTACCGCTCTGCGCCCAGCCGCTGGGCCACCAGGTTCACCATCAGATTGTACTCAGAAGTGACCGATCCGTCCAGCCAGGCATATCCCCCGGCGATGAAGCCCCGCAGCACCTCCATATAGAGCAGGGCATCGATCCCCCGCATCCGATAGGAGGGCAGCACCCCCAACATCTTGAAGGTCGCCACGTCCACCCGGCGGGTCAGTCGGCGCAGGCGAAGCCAGTTGAAGGGGAACAGGCGACCGTTGAGGTGGATGAGCACCCGGTTGATGTCGGGCAGCGCCAAGCAGAGGCCGACCGGCTCCCCCGCTACCTCGGCGATGACGACCAGATTCGGGTCTATGAAGGGGCGCAACCGCGCCGCTATACGCCGAAACGCCTCCTCGGACATCGGAACGCGGTAGGGTAGATGGGTCATCGTGGCGTTGAACAGCCGATGGATCAGGGCCACCTCCCGGTCCCATTCCTCCAGCCGGACCTGGCGGACCGTGGCGTCGCTGAGGCGTTCGGCGGCCTCCGCCACCCGAACCAGCTCGGGCGGCAGGTTCTCCATGTTCTCCCCGATCTGGTGCCGGGAGGCCCGGTAGGCGTAGAGGTCCTGGTGCTTCTCCATCCCATACCGCTCCAGGAAGTCGGCGTAATAGGGCGGGGTGTGGGATTCCAGCATCGCCGGGGGGCAATCGGCGCCGCCGATCAGGACTCCCGGATGGTCGGCGCTGTTGAAATTCATCGGCCCGCGCATCCACCGCGCGTCCCGCTCCCGGAGCCAGGCGGCCGCCGCGTCCAGCAGCCGGGCAGCCACAGGGTACTCTTCGATCACCTCGAAGAAACCGAAGCCACCCACCGGCTCATCCAGGCCCTCCACAGCCTTATGGTCGAGGAAGACGGCCATCGTCCCCACCACCTCCCGTCCCCGCCGGGCCAGGAGGAGAGCCACGTCGGCACGCTGGAAGAAGGGATTGCGCGCCGGGTCCAGTGTGCGCAGTTGTTCGGCGATCAGCGGCGGGACCCAGTTGGGGTCCCCCCGGTAGACCCGCCATGGAAAGCGGACGAAGGCCCGCAGATCCCAGCGGTCGGTCACGGGGCGAACGGTTAATTGGGACATAGTCCGCTATCTCCTAACTTGACGATGTCACGTCAACATAAAACCCTCGCTGTGAAGGCTGAAGGCTCCAAGCGGGTCTGTGACCCGCGCCTCCGGCCGAAAGCCACCGTTTTCAGCCAAAGTCGGGGGTCACAGACCCCCTCAGAGCGTAATGTGACATTGTCTAACTAAGCAGCCGCCTCCTGCCATGCGGGCCGGGGATGTACGCCATCGGACCCTGCGGGATACGACTTTCTATCTCCAGGTAGCCAGCGTCCATGCATTCCCATATCACCTGGAAGGGGGCCTTCCCGGGCACCCACTTCTCCACGACGACGACGCCGTGCCCGGGCAGGACGGTGAAGACCACCGGTCGTTGGTCCGCCGGATGCTGCAGGGCTTCAGAGCGGGAGAAGGCCTCCCGGACACCTCGAGCCTGCGCCTCCGTAGCACAGGAAACCGGATAGTGGTAGTACGGTGGGGCAAGGGGAACATACTCCACCCACCGAGGGTCATAGGCGGCGACACCCCGGTGGCCGTGTAGCTTTGAGCGCACCACCGGCACCTGGATCTCGGCCCCCCCCATCGGGTCCAGCGTGATGGTGGGGAGTGGATGGTCCATGCCCATCATCTCCACCGCTTCGGACGAGGGGAGAGCGTTCCGCTTTCCCTCGACCTGGCGGACCAAGGCTCCCCTGCCGTCGGGCCGCACGCCCACGATCACCGCCAGGTCGTCTTCGGTGATGTCCCCTTTGTCCACCGGCCGTGCGCTTCCCGTCACCGTGGCAATGAGAGCCCCCAGGGTCGGGTCCCACGTGGCGAAGCACCCCTCGCTGTACTGGCTCGCGACCGCATCCGACACGGCGGGCACGTGTACCAGATCGGCGATGCGGACCATCTTCGTGAAGAAGTCGCGTCTCCCCAGTTGCCGGCTCGCCGCCCGCATACCGGCGGGCGTGTCAAGCCGTCGCCAGAGATCGCGCGGGATGGGTTCCCCCACGACTTCGTGGTCGGTCACCTCATTGGTGCTGAGCGTGGTGACAATGCGCAGCACAATATCCTGGTAGAAAACATCCAGGTCCTCCGCTTCGCTGCGGGGATGAGCACCGACCAGGTCGAAGTGATAGGCGGCAAGGGGACAGCTGTCCCCGAGCACCAGGAGAACCCGGATGCTCTTGGCCTGGGCCTGCACCAGGCGCTCCAAGGCCAGAATGGGACCGCCGCGGCGGCCTTGCTCGAAGAGAACGCGAGGGGCCTGAGGCGCCAAGCCGGGAAAGGTGAAGTCGGCCGGGTCCGGCGAGTCCTTTGCCAGTGCCGCCTGAAAGTGGTCCAACAGGTCGCGGAACCGAGCCGGGGCGACCTGCATCATCGTGTAGACGGTAGGGGTGCGCCTCATCTCGAAGCGTCGGCGGATAGAGAAGAGCAGCGCCTCGCGCCAGGAGACCGACTCGCCGAAGCGGGCGGTTGTCAGGACGAGGTCGGTGCGGTCGTCCGGCCTCGTCTGAACATGGTGTCTGTGGAGCCGGAAATGACGCAGCAGGCCTTCCGCCACTTCCTCCAGAAGAGGCGTTGTCGGCCCAGGCACGAAGGCTACGTGTATTCTGCACAGCCACAGATGCGTGGGTTTGACCATCGGGGGCGGCTCGGTAACGACACTCATAGGGCACCCTCCTTCCGCACACAGTCAGCCCTACATGCCAGCACGGGGCGGGCTGACAGCCGGCCTCACAATGCGCAAGCCGGGCGTAGGACGGGTTGACAGCCCGTCCTATACATAGGAACCCCTGCAAACAGCCGGCGTTTCACCCATCGCCCCCCCACACCGCCACCCGGGCGAACTCGACGCGGACGGCCTCTCCCTCAAAGCGACGCACCCAGAGCCCCACGTCGCCCGAGGGACCCAGGTCGTCGGGGAGGGCGGTCACGCACTCGTCGTTGACCCAGAAGCGGCAGGTACCGTCGGTGCAGGAAATCCGGAGCCGGTTGGTGGCCCGCCCCCGGCGGATATGGGGGAACTGCTGCCAATCCAGCAGGGGAGTCTCCGTCTCCCCTTCTATCTGCAGCACCGCCAGGTATCCATCCGAGCCCACGGCAAAGACCCCGTATCGGCCTGGCTCCTGGGCGCGGAAGACCAGGCCGTAGCCGTTGAACTCCGAGCCGCTGAGGGGAGTCGCCGCCGCCTCCAGGGTAAAGGATTCCGCCGGCCGGTCCAGAAAGCGCACCGCCCGCCCATCAGGCGGCGCGGCCTGGAGGAGGAGCGGGCCGGGGAGCCGCCAATCCGGCGGATCGGGAGGACGTGGGTTGTTCCAACCCGCGCCGATAGCCATCGAGAGGGCCAGCCCGCCGGTCAGGGCCAGAGTGAGAGCGAGCAGCGCGACCTTCCACAACCAGCGAGGCGGGCCAGGCTCATCCGGCACGGCCCACCCCCTCCAACAGTCGGCTCAGCCGGGACTTGAGCGGCCAGTACCGCTTGGTCATGACAACCGTCTTGGGGCATTCCCGGGCGACAGCCTCCGGGATGGAACCGAAGAGCCGCTGCTCGAAAAGCCTCTCCGCCGAGGCACCGACCAGCACCAGGTTATGGTCCTCCGCCTCCTGGAGGATCCCCGTCACCACGCTCGACGCCCGGGTGATCTTGCAGGCCAGCGGGTAGTCATACTGGCGGGCGAGTTCTTCCAGGCGGCGACAGATGCGCGCTTCCTCCGCTGCGTCAGCCTCCTCCCGGAGGACGTGGAAAAGCGTGACGGTGGACGTATCGCCGCTCTCCTCCCGATACTGACGGGCCTGAGAGATGGCCAGTTCGATGGCCAACGTGGCGTGCGGGCCACCGGCGGTGGCGACGAGGATGCGCCGGGGTCGCTCCCGCCTGCGGAAACGGACCACCGCCAGGTCGCAGGGGGGGCTCTTCGCCACCAGGTCGATGACGCTGCCGAACGCCGCGTCCGGGTGGGTGGTGTAGCCGGGCCAGCTCAGGATCATCAGGTCTGTGGCCCGCTCCCGGGCCGTCTCGATGATGGCGGAGGCCGGATGTCGTCCCAGCCGGATCATGGTGTGCACCGGTACATCATACCGCCTCGCCTCCTCGATGACCGTCTCCAGGATGGGCTTCCCCTGCTTCAGGAAGAAACGGCCGTCCCGGATACCCAACTGAGTCGGAACGCGGACGACGTGGAGAGCGAAGACCTCCCCCGCCCGGTCCTTCGCCACAGCGGAGCCCAGGATGCCCAGCAATCGGGCCTGGTGGATGTCGGCCACGGGGATGAGGATGGAGTATTGAGTGACGGCGACGATCTCCTCGTGGATGATCCTCACCGGCTCCGGCATCGCCTCGGCCCGCGCCGCGTAGGTCAGGTAGAAGACCGTCCCCAGCGCGATCCAGGTCAAGGTGGCGTACCAGGCGATGGGGCTGAGGTTGAACAGGTAGACGGAGAGAAAGAGCTGGGAGAAGACCCCCAGGAGGGGGAAGAGGGGGAGCAGCGGCACTTTGAACGGCCGGGATACGTCGGGCCGTTTGCGCCGAAGGACGATGACGGTCACGTTGACCATCATGAACATCAGCATGAACATGATGTCGGCCGAGCTGGCCACGTCCCGAATGGGCAGGAGCACCGCCATCAAGATGACCAGCCCGCCGGAGAGGAAGATAGCCCAGTGGGGAGTGTGGCGCACCGGATGGACCCGGCCGAAGAAGCCCGGCAGGTCGCGATTCCGCCCCATCGCGAAGGAGACCCGGGAGGAGGAGTAGATGGTGGCGTTCAGGGCGGAGAGGGTGGACATCAGGCCGCCGATGAGGAGGACGACGGAGCCAAAGGGCATCAGCCAGTCGGAGGCTTTCACCACCGCCTGCTCCTCATACAGGCCCAGAAACTGCCACGAGGGCGTGCCATCCGGCGTCCGAACGGCCCCCAACAGCACGAAGGCAACCAGGAGGTAGATGGCGACGACAGCGCCGATGGCGCTGAACATCGCGCGGGGGATGTTCCGGCCGGGGTTCACCACCTCCTCGCCCGACTGGGCGATGATCTCGTACCCCTGGAAGGCGATGGCCGTCAACCCCATTGCCACCAGGATCCCGTGGAGGCCGTGGGGAAGAAAGGGGACGAACTCCGTGGTCCAGTCGGGCCGGAGGATGATGGCCCGGATGCCGAAGGCCACGAGTACCGCCAGGATGAGCACTTTCGCTATCGTGACAATGTTGCCGATCTTGCCTGTCTCTGAGGCCCCCCGATAGTTTATGTAGGTGAAGAGCGCCGCGGCGGCGACCGCCAGCAGTACGGCCATCCTCTCCTCCGGCAGGCCAAAGAAGGAGACCTGCGCCATCTGAAACATCCGGGCAGCGAAGGAGCCGAACCCCAGGGAGTAGAGGCTGCAGGCCATCGAGTGGGCAAACCAATCCATCCATCCGGCGAGGAAGCCGAGGTAAGGGGAAAGCCCCTCCCGCACCCAGGGATACCCCCCTCCAGCCCCTGGGAAGGCGGAGCCCAGTTCGGCATAGCTGGCAGCGGTGAAGAGGGTGATCAACCCGTTCAGCAGAAACGCCAGCAGGAGACCCGGGCCGGCCTCCCCGGCGGCGATCCCGGTCAGCACAAAGATGCCCGCGCCGATCATTCCCCCGACGCCGATCATCGTGATGTCGAAAAGATCCAGGTCGCGGGTCAGGGCAACTTTGATCTCGTTCCGCTGGCTCATTTCTCCCATCCTCCACCGGTTGTGGACAACGAATTGTGATTA
>DQUX01000332.1 GCA_015662065.1 Anaerolineales bacterium
ATTATGCTCTGATGGGGTCTGTGACCCCCGGCTTGGGCCGAAAACGGTGGCTTTTGGCCGGAGGCGCGGGTCACAGACCCGCTGGAGCCTTCAAAGCGAGGGTTTTATGTTAACGTGACATTGTCAAGGTGGCCAGCAGAGTGGCAGCCTGGTTGCCATCTACCGATTTGCCAATCGTACTAATCACCAAACACCAGGTAGTTCAGGTCGGCGTAGGCCACGGTTGGATCGGCCCGCAGTTGGGCCAGAGCGGTCCGCTCCTCCCCCGGGGAGACCTGCAGCCGCCAGGCGCGGAGGGCGGGGAGGAACTGGGCATCCCGCCCGTACTGCAGGACTGTTTGCGCTGCCATACCCCCTGGTCGGAAGGAAACGATGACCTCCCCCGGGGCGAACGGCGCGGCGGGAGGGGCCTCCGCGCTGTCGGTCGTCCAGCCCGCGGTCCCCGCCAGGCAGCGAGGGGAGGAGCCGTGCGTGCCCTGAAGCAGACTCTGGTAGGCATCGATGCGCCCACAGCCGGCATACATATCCCAGCCGGGCGAGCCCAGGTCCACCGCGTTGTCGAGCAGGGCTGAGGCGAGCTGGTCGGGCGTGTAGCTGGGGTAGCGGGAGGCGATGAGGGCCGCCAGCCCGGCCACATGGGGCGTGGCCATCGAAGTGCCGCTCTTGTAGCCGTACTCCCCTCCCATCACCGTGCTGTAGATGAGCGTGCCCGGCGCGGCGACGTCGACGTGATCGCCATAGTTGGAGTAGGAGGCCACGGAGTCGCTGGAGTCGGTGGCGGACACTCCCAGCACGTGCTCGCAGTTGGCGGGGAAGTTCTCCGTATTGCCCTGGTTGTTCCCGGCTGCTGCCACCAGCAGGACGCCCCGGCCATAGGCGTAGTCCACCGCCTCTTGCAGATAATAGGGGCAGGGAGCCGCGCCGCCCAGGCTCATGTTGACGACGTCCGCCCCGTGGTCGGCGGCGTAGCGGATGGCATCGGCCAGGGCGCTGGCATTCCCAACCCCGTCGGCGTTGAGCACTTTGACGGGGAGGATCGACACATCCCAGCCCAGACTCGGCACCCCTACGCCGTTGTCCGTCGCCGCCGCCGCGATGCCGGAGACGTGGGTGCCGTGGCCGTGGTCGTCATCGGCCACGTCGTCACCGTTCACAAAGTCCCAGTCCATCTCCGTCTCCAGCTTGCTGGAGAGATCGGGGTGGTCCAGGTCGACGCCGGAATCCAGCACGGCGATGACGACGGAAGAAGAGCCACAGGTGATCCCCCAGGCCTTGGGAGCTCCCACGATCTCCAGGCCCCAGGTCTGGTCAAGATAGGGGTCGTTGGGGTAGACCTCGGGAGCGGTCCCGGGGTTGAAATCTGCCATAACGAGAGGCACGTAAGCGGTGTAGACGTTGGAGGAAGGGGCAAGTGCAGAGGCGGGAACCGGCGCGGCCAGCGCTGATTGGGGAGCGCCGATCAGCAGGAGGCCCACCAGGCACAACAACGCCACAGCTATGATTGGTGCGATGACAATTCGGCGCATACTTTCTCCTCTTGCGTTCGGGACAACGCCCCTGGGTTCTATCTCTCACCTCTATCCTCCCCGCCCATACAGCATAAATCCCTCTCTCGCCCACGCTGATTCTAGCAGAGACCTGGCC
>DQUX01000251.1 GCA_015662065.1 Anaerolineales bacterium
CGAGAGTGCTAAAACCCTTCATACATGCTACCACGAGGAGAGAAATCTGTCAAGGAAGGAGGCTCATACGGCAGGGCCATTGCATGTTTCCGGAGAGGAGCCCGCGAATCCCTATTCGCGGGCGCGCCGGAATGGGATTCCGGCGCTTCGAACAACCCCTTGGGGAAGGGCATTTGTTCCCCTGTCCGTATTGGTTTACAATGGAGATGAACCTGGAGATGAGGAGGGAGCGATGAGAGGCGTACGCTGTCAACGGTGCAGCCACATGTTCACCCTGGCGCGGGACCTGGTGGTGACCGCCCTGGAGGAGATAGAGACGAAGGGAGAGGAATATTACACGCTGGAGTGCCCCCGATGCCGCCACGCCATCAAGGTCCCGCGCAGGCAACTGGAGCGGATGAGGCCACGGGAGAGCTGAACGGCAACCGCCCCCGGTCAGCAGGATGTGCCCCATTCTACGCGGCCCTGCACCACGGCCCGCATGAGAACGGGTCAACCCCAATCACCGACCCGGAGGGGCTTGACAGGGCCGGAAGATTGCGCTATAATCATAGTGCGATAGTTCAATATATCATATAGTCAAATGGAGCTTCGGATCGAGCCATACAGCAAGGTCCCCATCTACGTCCAGATCGAGGAGCAGGTGCGGGCGATGATCGCGGCGGGGCAACTCCGCCCCGGCGACCAACTGCCCACCATCCGCCAACTGGCGGCCGACCTGCGGGTGAATTACAACACCGTGGCCCGCGCCTATATGGACCTGGATCGAGACGGGGTGATCACCACTCGGCGGGGGCGGGGCACCTTCGTCGCCGGGGCGCCGGACGAAGAGCAGATGACCCGCTTGCGGGAGGAGAAACTGTGCAGCATCCTGCGCAGCTCCCTGGAGGAAGCCCGCCGCCTCGGCTACAGCCCCGACGAGGTCGCCGCCGCCTTCCACCGAGAACTGGCGCATTGGCTTGAGGAGAACGGTCAACAGACGTAGGGAGGGAAAAAAGATGGTTATCAGACCGGCAACCCGATCCCGCGAGGGAGAGCGACGTCCCGCCGCCACCCCGGCGTGGCCAAAGGAGGAAACCGCTATGAAAGGCTTCAACGGCCTGGCCCTGCTGATCTTCCTGGTCCTGATGGTTCTCTCCGCCATGCTGGCCGCCATCCTGGGCGTGGCGAGAGCCCCCCCGGGCCGGGTCGTGGGTGAGATCCTTCTGTTGAACCTGGTCGGCACCTATATCCTCCTGGCCTTCCGCGTCGCCGACCAGTGGGAGAAGGCCATCGTCCTGCGGCTGGGGCGGTTCATCGGCCTCAAAGGCCCTGGCCCCTTCTGGATCATCCCCGTCGTGGACACCATCCCGGCGATGGTGGACCACCGGGTCATGGTCACCCCCTTCAACGCCGAGAAGACGCTGACCAAAGACACCGTCCCGGTGGACGTGGACGCGGTCCTCTTCTGGGTGGTGTGGGACGCGGAGAAGGCGGCGCTGGAGGTGGAGGACTACCGGGCCGCCATCTCCTGGGCGGCGCAGACCGCGCTGCGGGAGATCATCGGCCAGATGGACCTGGCGGACATCCTGGTGGGGCGGGCGAAGATGGACGCGGAACTCCAGCGGATCATCGACGAGCGGACCACGCCCTGGGGCATCACGGTCCAATCGGTGGAGATCCGGGATATCGTGATCCCTGAGGCGCTGGAGGACGCGATGAGCCGCCAGGCGCAGGCGGAGCGGGAGCGGCAGGCCCGGGTCATCCTGGGGGAGAGCGAGAAGCAGATCGCCGCCTCCTTCGCCCAGGCCGCCGAGGCCTACCGGGACAATCCCACCGCCCTCCACCTGCGGGCGATGAACATGCTCTTCGAGGGATTGAAGGAGAAAGGGGCCCTGATCATCGTCCCCTCCAGCGCGGTGGACACGATGAACCTGGGCGGGGTGATGGGTATATCCGCGATGGCAGGGATGGCTCCGCAGATGATCCCCACCCGAGACAGCGACGAGGAGTAGTGGGGTGACGCAAGAGGAATGGACGGCCGATGAGGTGGAGGTAGTAGTCTCCGGTTTCTTCACCACCCACCATTATTTCCAAACGGCGACCGGCGACCTGGGTGAGTTGATGTTGTCCACCTTCAGCAAGGGCGGCGTCTTCCGCTCCGCCGATGGGCGGGAGTTGGTGGTGGAGCGGACGAGTTGGTGGCGGGGTTGGCACGAACTGCGGGAAGATGGGATCGTGTTGGGCACGGCCCGTCCGCAAAGCTTCTGGCGGCTCACGATGAGCGTTGGATTCCGGGGGGCGATGTACGAGTTAGCGCCCGCCAGCTTCTGGTCTCAGGGCTGGTGTCTGGTTGACGGGGA
>DQUX01000116.1 GCA_015662065.1 Anaerolineales bacterium
ACCAACTCCGGGATCCGCTGCCAGTGGGTCACCCGGGCCTGCCACTTGGTGATGGGCCGGAAGAGGCCCACCTGATCCAGCGACTGCATCGACCCCCGCTCGGGGTAGGACTTCCAGGTCTGGTTCTGAGCGGTGAGCACCACCAGGGGGATGGAGTCGGCCCAGGCGGCGTAGACGCCGGGCACCAGGTCAGCGGCTCCTGGCCCCACCGTGCCAATACAGACGCCGGGCTGGCCCGTTATGCGGGCGTACCCATCCGCCATATGGGCGGCGGCCTGCTCGTGGCGGGTCATGATGAAATCCAGCCCCGCCTCGTGGCCGAAGCGGCGGATACCGTCCAGAACGGGGCAGAGCTGCCCGCCGGGGATACCGAAGATGTACCGAACCCCCTCCTGAATCAAACACTTGACCAGGAGATCAGCCCCCATCGTTCTACCCATCTCCTCCTCCTTGCCGCCTGTCTTCTCTCCCTGTCATCGCGTCTCCGCGTCCCCCTCGTCCCTGCCCCCCACGCCCCGCACCCAGACCTCCTGCCGGGGGTAGGGCAGGGTGATGCCTTCCCTCTCGCAGGCAGCCAGAATCCGCCTCTGCAGCGCTCGGGCGACCTCCCAGTGTTGCCCGGGCTGCGTCTTCACCATCACCCGCACCGTGACGGCCCAATCGCCCAGGCTAACCGGCCCCACCACCTGCGGCGGCTCCAGGAGCAGTGGGGCGACCTCGGACTCCTGGGCGAACGTTTCGGCGACCCGTCCCAGGACGTCGAGGACCCGGTCTAGGTCCTCCTCATAGGCCACCCCCACCTCCACCAGCGCTCGCGACCACTCCTTGGTCATGTTGGAGACGATGCGCACCTCCCCGTTGGGGATGATGTGGAGGCGGCCCTGCACATCCCGCAGGTAGGTGGCCCGCAGGGTAAGCCGCTCCACCCGGCCGGATATCTCTCCCACCTGAATGCTATCGCCGACGGCGTATTGGTTCTCGATCAGGATGAGGAGCCCACCGATGAGGTCCTTGATCAGCGTCTGTGCCCCGAGGCCTACCGCAAGCCCCACGATGCCCACGCTGGTCAGCAGCGGGGTGACATCCACGCCGAAGCGGCTCAGGAGCATCATCAGAGCCAGGCCCATGATCAAAATGTTGACAGCCCACCGCAGGGCCTGGACGAGGGTCAGCAATTGTTGCTGTCGCTCTGGGTGAAGCTGTTCCGCCGAGCGGATGGCGCGTTGGGCGTACTTGTTCAGAAGTTGTGCGAGGACCAGCCCCAGGACGGCCAGAGCGACAATCAGCAGGCTGGTGATCAGAGGGGACGCGAACTCTTCCACGTGCTCCTCCTCGACGCTTTGGTGACCGGTGGGGGAGCAGCGTTTTCCCCCTGGAAACCTTGGGACCGGGCGCGAATCCGAGGTGTGTTTCCCTGGCCGACGCAGGTTCAGTATCAGTACTTGAGAATTCTAGCTCCTGACCGGTCTGCGACCGGTCAGATCGGCGGGCCACAGACCCGCCTAGAGCGAGTTTTCTCAACTACTGAGTATAGCGCATCGTCGTGCCGAAGTCAATTCGTGGGTTTCGCCCCCCCTCAAGTGCCACATCGCCTTCACCACCCCCACCGACGAGCGAGCGCGGCCGGTGAGGATTGGAACCGCTGAGGCCGCTGAGTTCGTCGCTGAGAAGTCGAACAATATAGCAACAACACAAAACCCACGGCCAGCCTTCTCGACCAGCCGTGGGCTTTCTTGGTCGGGGCGAGCGGATTTGAACCGCTGACCTCACGGACCCGAACCGTGCGCGCTGACCGGACTGCGCCACGCCCCGACAAGCAACCGTATTATAGCCGATTCGAGCGATTTGGCAAGGATCGATCCACGCCGGAGAAAAAAAGGCCCGGGGACGACCCGGGCCTTCCATATCCCCTACGCCAACCTACCAGGAAGCCTCCCCCATCAGAAAGCGGTGGATGTCCGCCGCGGCCCGCTTGCCGGCCCCCATCGCACTGACCACCGTCGCCGCCCCGGTGACCACGTCGCCACCGGCCCACACCCGCGGCTTCGTCGTCCGCCCCGTCTCCTGATCGGTGACCACCGTCCCCCACTTCGTCCGCTCCAACCCCTCGGCATCCACAAAGACCAGGGGGTTGGGGCTGGTGCCCAGGGCAAAGATGACCGTGTCTACCTCTATGTCGAACTCCGAGCCCTCAATCGGGATGGGCCGCCGCCGACCGGATCCGTCCGGCTCCCCCAACTGCATGCGGATGCAGCGCATCCCGCAGACGTTGCCATGCTCGTCGCCGAAGATCTCCACCGGGTTGGTCAGAAAGTCGAAGATGACCCCCTCCTCCTCAGCGTGGTGGACCTCCTCGGCCCGCGCCGGGACCTCCGCCCGGGAGCGGCGGTAGACGATGTGGACCTCGCCGGGATTCTCGCCAGTCCCCTGGGCGCGCAGGGTCTGCAGGCGAAGGCTGCAGCGGGCGGCGTCCATCGCCACGTTCCCCGCCCCGACCACCGCCACCCTCTTCCCCACCTTGACCGGCGTGTCGTACTCAGGGAAGCGATACCCCTTCATCAGGTTGACCCGGGTGAGGAACTCATTGGCGCTCATGACGCCGTTGTAGTTGATGCCGGGGATGCGCAGGAAGGAGGGCAACCCCGCGCCGGTCCCCAGGAAGACGGCGTCGAACTTCTCCAGCAGTTCGTTCAGCGTGAGGGTGCGGCCGATGACGTGGTCGGTGCGGATCTCGATTCCCAGGCACTCCACCGCGTAGTCGATCTCCCCGTGGACCACGCTCTTGGGCAGCCGGAACTCGGGGATGCCGTAGGTCAGCACACCGCCGGGGGCATGGAGCGACTCAAAAATGGTGACCCCGTGCCCCTCCCGCCCCAGGTCCACCGCGCAGGTCAGCCCCGCCGGACCGGAGCCGACGATGGCGACCTTCTTGCCGCTAGGCTCGCAGCAATCCAGGGGACAGGTCCGCCGGGCCAGCTCGTAATCCCCCACGAACCGCTCCAGCCGCCCGATGGCGACCGGCTCCCCCTTCTTGGCCAGGACGCACTTGATCTCGCACTGCACCTCCTGCGGGCAGACCCGGCCGCAGATGGCCGGAAGGCCGTTCTTGACCTTCATCACCCGCACCGCCTCGATCATGTCCCCGTCCCGCAGGGCGCGGATGAACTGGGGGATGAGGACCTCCACCGGGCAGCCCTCGACACACTCGGGCCGGGCACACTGCAGGCACCGTTCCGCCTCCCGACGGGCCAGCGCCTCGGTGAAGCCCAGGGCGACCTCGTCGAAATTCCCCCTCCGGATCCCCGGGTCCTGCGCCGGCATCTCCTGCCGGGGGATCTGCATACGCTCGCGCTGCGTGAGATCAGACACTTAGGCACCTCCCTCTCTCAACACCCCTTCCAGACGGCACTCGTGCTCCCACCGCTCCACCGCCAGCCGCTCCTCTTCTCGATAGAACTGCTGGCGGGCCAGCAGGTTGTCCCAGTCCACCTTGTGCGCGTCGAACTCCGGGCCGTCCACGCAGACGAACCGTGCCCCCTCCTCCAGAAGCACCCGGCAGCCACCGCACATACCGGTGCCGTCGATCATAATCGTGTTCAGGCTGACGATGGTCGGCACTTTGTACGGCTGAGTGGTCAGAGAGACAAACTTCATCATAATGCCCGGGCCGATGGCCCAGACCCGGGCGATCTCCCCCGGCCGCTCCTCCAACAGCTCCTTGAGCGGCTCCGTCACCAGGGCCTTGCGGCCGTGGGAACCGTCGTCGGTGCAGACGATCAACTCGTCCGAGACCGCCCGCATCCGATCCTCCCAGAAGAGCAGGTCCTTGTTGCGGGCACCGATGATGGAGATGACGTAGTTCCCGGCCTCCTTGAGCGCCCGGGCGATGGGGAAGATCGGAGCGATGCCGACCCCGCCACCCACGCAGACCACCGTCCCGTAGTTCTCGATCTCGGTCGCATGGCCCAATGGACCGACAAAGGTAGCCAGTTCATCCCCGGCTTCCAGGGTGCCCAGGTGCATAGTGGACTTTCCCACCTCCTGGAAGATGAGGGTGATGGTGCCCGCCTCCCGGTCGTAGTCGGCCACCGTCAGGGGGATCCGCTCGCCATATTCGTCTATGCGCACAATGACAAACTGCCCCGCTTTCGCCTTCCGGGCGACCTGGGGGGCCTTCACCACGATCAGTTTGGTGACGTCGCTCAGGACCTGCTTTTCTAAAATCGGGTACACCGCCGACCTCCTTTACGTTCTCCAGACTTCACCACCTTAGGAAGGATAGTGCAAAATCACCCCTGGGTCAAGTGACACCCCTCCGTCGGAGGGATGACATTCCTCAACGACAGAACTTATTGCTCCCTCACTCCTCCGGCCACATCACCCCCAGAAACCGGGCGTCGGAGGCCAGGAGCCGGATGGAGCTTCCATCCCTCCTCATCGCCAACAGGTCCCAACGGCTGAACACGTCATACCCGGTGCCGGTGAAGCGCTGAACGAGAATCCGCTCCTCATCCACCCATCCCAGGACAGCCGGGTAGCCGACCTCCGTGTGGTAGATGACATCGGGAGAGGCAGAACCGTCGGAGGGGACGCAAAAGGAATAAACCCCCGTCGGGGCGAAAAGGCACCACTCTCCGCCTGGTTGTGGGCGAAGGCGTACTCGACGGCCCGGCGCACCCGCTCGTCCCGCCCGTCCGCCCCCAGTTGGGCCAGGAAGAGCACCTGCCAGAGGGTGGCCCGATACTTGGAGGAGTAGCCCGGGCCGGGCTTGACCCAATATCCGTCGGGGTACTGGGCGTCCAGGATGGCGGGGACCGGACCGGTGCGCATCACTTTCGCCTGCGCGGCGATCACCTCGGGGTCGTCGGCGGGGCGGTCCAGGAGATCGCGCAGGGCGAAGAGCCTCGCGCCCGGGCTGGCGTCGTCGGGCTCCAGGAGCCATGGGAGCGGGTCGGCCTTCGGCCCGCCGTTCACGGCTGCTCCTCGACCTCGGCCGGAACGGAAGCGGCGTAGTCGAGAGCGGAGGCGCATAGGGTCGCTAGGATGGCGAGCAGACTGGCGTCATCCTCGGTGAAGTCCTCGCCCATCCTTTTGTTGAGGACCTCGACGACCCCCAGCACCCGGCCCCGGGCGGCCAGGGGCACCGCCAGGAGCGACCGAGTCACGAAGCCGAAGCGCACATCGATCTCAGATGAGAAGCGCGGGTCGGCGCGGACGTCGTTGACGATGGCCGGTCGGCCGTGCTCGGCCACCCAGCCGGCGATGCCCTGGCGCCGGTCGAAGCGGTAACCGGGGAGCGTCTCGCGGACGGTGCCGTGCACCAGTACGAACACCAACTCGTCCGTCTCCTCGTCGAGGAGCAGGAGCGAGCCATCGGCGGCATCCAACAGCGTCAGGGCACAGTCCAGCGTCTCGTCCAGCAGGGCCAGGATGTCCTCCTGTGGCGTGAACCGCTGGACGGTCTCCTGGAGCCTCTGAAGGGCACGGACGTATCGGCGCAGGGAACGGACCTCTTCGGTCAGCAGTTGGTTCTCTTCCCTGAGGCGTGCGTTCTCCTGCTGAAGAAAGCGTATGAGGCGGGTGTCTCCAGCTACCATTGCTCCCTCCCATCCCGAAGCGACGCTTGGGCCTGCCTCTGCTCAGAGCCTATCCGAAAAATCGCTCCTGTGGGCGGCATGGGGTTGCTGCTCTGCTTTTCGAATAGAGCGACGCGGGGATACCGCTTTCATTAATACACCGTTTCCGGGCGGAACGCCAGTTGGAGGGGGAGCGCTGGCAGGACATCTGGGAGAGATAGGTGGCTAGACCAGGGTCAACTCCTCGGCGGGCAACGGCTCCGCCTCTTTGGGTGGGGATGGGGATCCGAAGGCCTGTTCTCGGATGGCGGCCTCGATGGCAGCGGCGATCTCGGGGCGCTCCCGCAGCGCCCGCTTCGTGTTCTCCCGCCCCTG
>DQUX01000013.1 GCA_015662065.1 Anaerolineales bacterium
GCAAAAGCGGCTGAAGCCGCTACTACGAACCCGCCTCTTGACCGCTCTGTTGCCACTAACTCCAAGATATGGGGGTTCTGAAGATTTACCAGACTCCAGCCTCTTGATTTCTTTCCCCGGATATGATTGGCGAGTCGCCCTGGCGGGGGTATAATGGCCTCCGACCGACGAGGGGCGAGGAGGTGGAGCATGCTGAGTGCGGAGGAGCGGGAGCGGTTCGCCCGTCAACTGGTGCTGCGAGGGGTGGGGGAGGCTGGGCAGGGGCGGCTTAAGGATGGTCGGGTGCTGGTGGTCGGCGCGGGGGGGCTGGGCTCCGCCGCCTGCTTCTACCTTGCGGCGGCCGGGGTGGGCACCCTGGGGGTGGTGGACTTCGACCGGGTGACTCTCTCCAACCTCAATCGGCAGATCCTCCACACCCCGGCCGACCTGGGACGGCCCAAGACCGACTCGGCGGCCCGGCGGCTGACCGATCTGAACCCGGCCCTGGAGGTGATCCAGTACCCCGAGCAGTTGACGCCGGAGCGGGCAGCGGAGATGGCGGCGGCCTACGACCTGGTGGTGGAGTGCTCAGACACCTTCGAGACCAAGTTCCTGGTCAACGGGGCCTGCGTGCAGACCGGCACGCCGTTGGTCTGGGCCTCGGTGCTGGCCTGGGAGGGGCAGATGTCGGTAGTGCTCCCGGGGCGGGGGCCGTGCTACCGGTGCCTTTTCCCCCCTGCCTTCGACCCCGGCGGCGCGCCAACCGCCCGGGAGGTGGGTATCCTGGGGGCGGTGGCCGGCACGATGGGGGCGCTGGAGGCGGTGGAGGCGGTGAAGGTGCTGCTGGGGGTCGGGAACCCTCTCGTGGGCAGGCTGCTGGTGTGGGATGGATGGGCGGGGACGTTCGAGGAGGTATCCTTCGCCCCTCAGCCGGGGTGTCCGGCGTGTGGAGGGGGGGCTGGGTGACCGGGTTACTGGGGGGCGGGGACCAGGACGCGGAGGCGGGTGGGGAGGACCTCGTAGGTGATGTGGGTGGCGGCCCGGTCGAAGAGCTCGCCGTCCGCCTGGATGGGCGTGGGTGGATCGCACCGGATCTCCAGACGGGTGGTCCGCTCGTAATGCACCTCTGGATGCTCGACGTGGCTCCCGTCGAAGGTGGTGGGCAACAGGCGCAGTAGCTTGAGCCGTCCCATCCCCCCGGCAAAGACGAAGTCCAGGAAGCCGTCGTCCGGCTCGGCCCGGGGGGTCATGTAAAACGCCCCGCCGGTGCGCGGGTTGTTTCCCACCGAGACCAGGGCTACCTCCCCCTCATATTCCCCTCTGTCCCACTCCACCCGCATCCGCCAGGGCCGGTGGGCCAGGATGGTCCGCACCGCCGCCAGGATGTAGCGGGGCGTCCCCTTCACCCACGTCATCCTCTCCTGGGTGACGGTGACCATCGGCTCCAGCCCCACAGCGGAGTTGTTGTCGAAGTAGCGACCGTTGACCCGACCCAGGTCCAGCAGCCGCTCGCAACCGGCGACGATGACCCGGCAGGCCGCCGTGACCCCCTTAGGCAGGCCCAGTTGGTCGGCCAGGTCGTCGGCGGAGCCGAGGGGGATGATGCCCAGAGGGACCTCGGGCTGCTGGCCGTCGGTGGCCTGCAACATACCGTTGACTACCTCGCTGATGGAGCCATCGCCTCCGGCGGAGATGATGGGGCTGTAGCCGGCCAGGACCGCCTCCCGGGCCAGCTCGATGCCGTGGCCCGGCCCATCGGTGACCACCAGCTCGTAGTCCAGCCCCACCTCGGCGCAGGCCCGCTCCACGTCGGGGATCGCCCGCCGGGCCTTCCAACGGCCCGCGTAGGGATTGAGGATGATCTTCGCCGTCATACGACCTCCTGTTGAACCACGGGGTAGGCGCGACAAAGACTCCACGAGGCCATCCCCATTGAGGGGGCGTCGCGCCGACTCACCCTCGGGAGGAGCCCTCCGTGCCTCCGTGGGTCAACACCTCCCGCAGCCGGTCCGGCCGGTTGGTGATGATCCCATCCACGCCCCATTCTGACAATCGCCGCATAACCTCCGGTTCATCCACCGTCCAGGCCACCACCCGGCGGCCCCGGCCGTGGGCGCGGCGGACGGTGGGAGGGCGGACCTGCGCCCAGTGGGGGTGGATGGCCTCCGGCTGCAGGCCGCGCATCAGCCCGGCGAGGGCGCGGGCCAGCCGGGAGAGAGGGGCGGTTTCGTAGAGGAAGCCCAGGGGCAGGTGAGGGGCCAGGCGGCGGACGCGACGGAGAGCGAAGGGATCGAAGGAGGATATAAGGACCCGGTCGCGCAGGCCGTGGCGCTCCACCAACGTCACCACCGCCTCCTCCAGCCCCCGGTTCTCCCGCGGCACCGCTTTCAACTCCACATTGATGAGCAGCCGACGTCCCACCGCTTCGAAGACCTCCTCCAGGGTGGGGATGCGCTCGCCGGCGAAGGCCGGGTCGAACCGGGAGCCGGCGTCCAGCTTCTTGAGGGCGGCCAGTGGAAAGTCGGCCACCCGCCCGGTGCCGTTGGTGGTCCGGTCCACGGTGAAGTCGTGGATCACCACCGGGACCCCGTCGGCGGAGAGATGGACGTCCAGTTCGACGCCATCGGCCCCCAGTTCCGCCGCGCGGTGGAAGGCGGCGAGGGTGTTGGGGGGAGCGACATCGCTGGCTCCCTGGTGGGCGATGTTCAGCGTGCGATCGGCGGTGAGCCAGAGGGAAGACATTCGACTCCCTATAGTTCCACGAAATACGCTCTGCAGGCCCGGTCGATCAGGTCCCGGCTGAGGACGGGGGTGACGTTCAGGTAGCGGGCGATGTCTGTCAACTGATCCACGATGTCCCGAGGGTGGCAGGCCCGCAGGGGGCGGCGTGGCTTGATGTAGTACTCCTGCAGGAGGTATCGGAGGCCCTCATCGTCGTAGGGGACCCCCCGGTCGGCGCATACCCGCCGGAAGATCTCCCGGTACTCGTCGAAGGAGGGGTTCCGGATCTCGATCTTGTGCCGGATGCGGCGCAGGAAGGCCTCATCCACCAGGTCTTTGGGGGCCAAATTGGTGGAGAAGACGATCAGGACGTCGAAGGGGATCTCGATCTTGCGCCCTGTGTGTAGCGTCAGATAGTCCACCCGCTTCTCCAGCGGCACGATCCAGCGGTTCAGGAGGTCTCGGGGGCGCACCTGCTGGCGGCCGAAGTCGTCGATCAGGAGCATCCCCCCGTTGGCCTTCATCTGGAAGGGGGCTTCGTAGTACTTGTTGGTCTCGTCGTAGACCAGGTCCAGCGCCTCTAGCGTCAGCTCCCCGCCGGTGACGATCACCGGCCGGCGGACGTAGACCCAGCGGGGGTCCACCGAGCGTCCGCTGGACGGCGGCTCCGTCAGTAGGTGGTTGACGCTGTCGAAGACCTTGATGACCTGCCCGTCCACCTCCACGGCGTAGGGGATGTACATCGCGTTCCCCAGCACCATCCGGCCGATGGACTCGGCGATGGCGGTCTTGCCGTTGCCGGGCGGGCCGAAGAGGAAGATGGACCGGCCGGAGTTGACGGCCGGCCCCAACTGGGAGAAGGTCTCCTCGTTGATGACCAGGTGGGCCAGGGCCTGGCGCATCGTCCGCTGGTGGACCGCCACCTGCCCCAGCGGCTGCTGGTGGATAGCCTCGGTATAGGTCTCCAGAGTGACCGGTGCCGGCCCGGCGTAGTGGTTTCGGTCCAGTGCCTCCCGCGCCATCAGCCGCCCCTTGTCGGCGATGGCGTACTGGTAGGCGGCCTCGGCGAACCCCCCCGCCCCTTTCACCTCGCACAGTTTCTCCCGCTTGAGGAACTCCAGCACCTGATCCACCACCCCGGCGTAGGGGAGCTTCATCCGTTCGGCCAGTTCGTAGCCGGAGAGGTAGCCTTCAAAGTACATCACCTTGAGGGCCAGGTCGGTCAGGAACCCCAGGTTCAATCCCGTCTCTTCGACCGAGCGCGGCGTTTTGGGGATGAATCCTACCGATACGACGCTGCTTTCCCGTGCTTTTGCCATCTCTAGGCCCCTCCAGTTCCTCGCTTACCCTGCATCTCCCAGCACCTGACCGACACGAGCGATCTCGTCCTCGGTGTTGTAGCCGTGGGGGCTGACGCGGATGTACGTCTCCCGCAGGGAGACCGCCACCCCGGCCCCCTGCAGGCGGGCGTGGGCGGCCTGGGGATCCCCCGGCACGGCGAAAGAGACAATGGCCGAACGGCGGGCTGGGTCCAGGTTGCTCGCCACCCGGTATCCCCGTCGCTCCAGGTCGGCGATCAGCCGGTCGGTCAGGTGGAGAGTTCGGGCGTGGATGGCCTCCACGCCCACCTCCAGCAGCAGTTCCACTGCCGAGAGCAACCCCACCATCCCGACCAGGTTGGAGCCGCCCAGTTCGAACCGCGCGGCGCTGGGGAGGAAGGTCAGGTCGTAATCCAGCCAATCCTCCCGGCCGACGACGCTGACGCAGCCGGCCATCGGCGGCGTCAGTCGCTCCAGCAGCTCCTGCCGACAGTAGAGGAAGCCCAGGCCGATAGGCCCCATCAGCCACTTCGGCCCGCCGCAGGAGAGGAAATCCACGTAGCAGGCCCGCACATCCAGCGGCACTGCCCCCACCGATTGAATTCCGTCCACCACGAAGTAGATGGACCGTTCCCGGCACCAGGCACCGAGGGCCTCCAGGTCGGTGCGGAAGCCGGTGAGGAACTCCACCGAGCTGACGGTCACGACGCGGGTGCGGTCGTCGGCGTGCCTCTCCAGGGCTGCCAGCGTGAGCCCGCCGCCGTCGTGGGGGATGCGGCGGGCCTCTACTCCCCGCTGCCGCTCCAGCAACATCCAGGGGTAGACGTTGGAGGGGAACTCCATATCGCAGAAGATGACATTGTCCCCCGGCTCCAGGGGCAATGACTGGGCGGCGATGTTGAGCCCAAGGCTGGTGTTCTGGACGAAGCCGATCTCCTCGGGGGTGGCCCCGATGAGGCGGGCGCTCCGGTCTCGCAGGCGGGTGGAGACTTCCTCGAACTCCTCCCTGAAGCCAAAGGTCACCCCCCGGCAATCCGCGTAGTGGGCCATCGCCTCCCGGACCCGGTGGGGGAGCGGGGAGACAGCGGCGTGGTCGAGGAAGGTGCAGGAGGTGGTGACGGCCTCCATCTCGGCCCGAAAAGCGGTCAGTTCGGCGGTGATTTCCATAGTGCGGTCTCCGGTCGTGGCCCAACCGGTCTCTAGCTCCTGACCGGTCTGCGATCGATCGGATCGGCGGGTCACAGACCCGTTTGGTGCTGTTTTACATAACTGACCTTGGCACAGACTGCTGCAAATTCGTGCCTGGTTTTTTGCGCCCGCACCGGCATGGAAGAGCCGGTGCTAGATCACTTTTCGGCCCATTTTGGGGCCTAGCGCCGCCTGTTCACGGCGGCGCGGGTTAGCATAACGCGGAATGAATTTACGCATCGGTGTACTTGGTTTTACCTCACTCCTCCGCAGAGGCAAAAGCGGCTGAAGCCGCTACTACGAACCCGCATCTTGACCTCTCTGTTGCCACTAACCCCAAGATATGGGATTCTGAAAATTCACCAGACTCCGGGGTTATTATACTACGGGCGGGAAGGGCGGCAAAGTTAGGGGAGCCTCCGGTGCGTTGCGGAAACGAGACGGATTGGTTACGATTGGGTCGCCGGGCTCTTGAAACCGCTGCCGGTGAGGATCACCACCACCGTCCCCTCCAGTCGGTCCCGCAGCCGGTCCAGCGCTGCCACCGCCAGCGCGGAGGTCGGCTCGACGTAGAAGCCCAGGTGGGCCAGCCTCCGCTGCGCCGCCAGCGTCTCCTCGTCCGGTAGAGCGAGGATGCCGCCCCCACTTCGGCGCACCGCCGCCAGCACCGTCCCGCCCCGCACCGGCGCTCCGATGCGCACCCCCTCAGCCACCGTCTCCCCCTCGGCCACCGGTTCGACGTCCGCCGCCCCCCGCTCCCAGGCCCCGGCCAGCGGCGCGCACGGGGCCGCCTGTACGCCAAAGAGTCGGGGCGCACGCTGGATGCATCCGGCCTCCCGCAGCTCCGCAAACCCCCGCGCCAGGCCCAGGAGCAGGCTGCCGTGGCCCGCCGGGAGGACCACCGCGTCGGGGACCCGGAGATGGATTCGGGATTCGGGATCGCGGATTCGAGATGGCAACTGTTCGTAGAGCTCGAAGGCGGCGGTCTTCATCCCGTGCAGGATCAGGGGGTGATAGACGTGGCTGGCGTAGACCGCTCCCCAGCCCACTGCCTCCAGCACCGCCCGGGCCGCCTCGGCGCGGGGCCCCGGCACGGGGACGACCCGCGCGCCGTAGGCTTCGATCTGAGCCTGCTTGACCGGCGAGGCGTGGGCGGGGACGTAGACGGTGGCGCGGAGCCCCGCCCGGGCAGCGTAGGCGGAGAGGCTGGCGCCAGCGTTGCCGGAGGAATCCTCCACCACTTCCTCCACCCCCGCCGCCGCCAGCGCCGTCACCAGCACTGTCGTGCCCCGGTCCTTGAAGGAGCCGGTGGGGTTGAGGAACTCGCACTTGAGGAGGATCGGCAGGTCACCCCAGCGAGCAGGCACGAGAGGTGTCATCCCCTCCCCCAGCGAGACGGGCTTTGCCCCCTCCGGCAGCGGCAGGGCGTGACGGTAGCGCCAGAGGGTCAGGTCGTCCCGGTCTACCTGCGCCGGATCGTAGGCAGGTGCGCCCCCGATCTCCAGCACCCCTCCGCAGTCACAGTGGAAGCGGCAGGGGTCCAGGGGATAATTCGTCTGACAGCGGGTGCAGAGAAGGTGCATTGGCCCTCTCAGGCTCCAAGCGGGTCTGTGACCCGCGCCTCCGGCCGAAAGTTGCCGTTTTCGGCCAAAGTCGGGGGTCACAGACCCCCTCAGAGCATAATGTGACATTGTCAAACTAACCACGGTGGCCATGCCCTGCGGCACCACGAACCACGAAAGCTGTCCGTACTGGGCGCTTTAGCGCTGTCCAGCGCGCTGAAGCGCCCACTACGAACACGTTACTCCCTGGAGCGGCTGACCCACGCCTCCCAATCCTCGATGTCTCGGTCCAGGAGCAGCCGACACGCCAACACTCGCCAACGCTCCGGCCCCGCCGGCCCAGACCATCGCCGGGGGCTGTCCGGTGACGTGGGCCAGCACCGGCAGGGTGAGAAAGCCGACGAGGATGATGACAGGGTTGCGGGGAATAGCGCCGATGACGAGGACGGCAGGGACCCACAGAAGGGTGACGGTCACGGCTCCTCTCGCTTCTCGGCCGCCGGCACCCGGACGGTGAAGGTGGTGCCCTCCCCCACCCGGCTCTCCACCGTCACCCGCCCCCCGTGCAACTCCACGATCTCCTTCACGATCGCCAACCCCAGCCCCGTCCCCGGCACCTGCATCCGTCGGGGCTCCACTCCCCGGAAGAACCGGTCGAAGATGTGGGGCATCTCCTCCTCCGGGATGCCCATCCCGGTGTCCGCCACCCGCACCACCGCCCACACCCGCCCCTCCGCCTCCTCCCGACCGGTGGAGACCACCACCCGCCCCTCCGAGGTGTACTGAATCCCGTTCACCACCAGGTTGTCCAGCACCTGCATCATCCGCTCCGGGTCCACCAGGGCCACCGGCCCCGGCTCCGCCGGTCGGTGCTCCAGCTCCAGCCCCC
>DQUX01000131.1 GCA_015662065.1 Anaerolineales bacterium
CCGCATCCCCGCGCCCCCGCGTCCCCCTTCAACCGACTCCCCCGGTACTCAAACTCAAACCACTCCCCCGGCCGCTCCACCACCTCCCCCTCGGGGGTCAGGAGCGTGGCGCTCCTCAGAACCGAGGCGATGTCGCCGCCGAAGGCCCCGGCGTTGCCCACCACCGCCCCGCCCACCGTCCCTGGCAGCCCCGCCGCCCATTCCAGCCCCGCCAATCCCCGACCCGCCGTCTCCCGAGCCAGGGCCACCATCGGCGCCCCCGCCTCCGCCCAGACCGTTCCGTCCCCCTCGATCTGCACCCGGTCTGCCTGGTGGATCAGCACCAGTCCCCGGACCCCGGCGTCGGCCACCAGGACGTTGCAGCCCCCTCCCAGCACCCACCAGGGGACGCCGCAGGAACGGGCCAGCCTTACCGCCTCCACCACCTCCTCCGTGGTGCGGCAGATGGTCAGCAGGTCTGCCGGCCCGCCAACCCGCATCCGGGTATACAGGGCCAGCGGCTCGTCCCGCCGCGCCCGCTCCCCCAACGCCTCAGCCAACGCTTCCAATCCCTGTACCATAGATGCCACGCAACACGCGACACGCAACACGTATTCCGTGTTACGTGTTCCGTTTTCCCCGCCTTGTCTCCCGCACCAGCCGCATCTTCCGCGCCATTACCTGGCAGCCGAACCCGTTCCGCGCCCGTTTCCTCCGGCGCACACCCCGCAGACGACCGACCAACCACTCATTCCGCATCCGTCTCCTCCTCCCCCTCCCTGAGCACCGCCAGCAACCACTCCCCCACCCGGTCCCCATCCCCCGCCCCCAGGGTCAGCACCACGTCGCCGGGGCGGACCTCCGTCCCCAGCACCACCACCGCCTCCTCCCGGGAGCCCACCAGGCGGGCGTCGGGGTGGGCCATCGCCGCGACCACATCGGCGCTGGATACCCCCAGCCTATCCTCCTCGCGGGCAGCGTAGATGGGCAGCACCAGCACGTGATCGGCCCGGCCGAACGCCCGGGCGAACCCCTCCAGAAGCGCCTGGGTCCGGCTGTAGGTATGAGGCTGCCAGACCGCCCACAGGGGCCGACCGGGGAACCGTTGCCGGGCCGCCGCCAGCGTGGCCCGGATCTCCGTGGGATGGTGGGCGTAGTCGTCCACCACCGTCACCCCGTCCGCCTCTCCCTTCACCTCGAACCGACGGCCCACGCCCCGGAACTCCTCCAGGGCGGAGCGGGCAGTGGGGAACGGCACCCCCAGGTGGACCGTCACCGCCAGCGCCGCCAGCCCGTTGAGGACGTTGTGGCTCCCCGGGACCCGCAGCCGAACCTCCCCCAGCGCCTGGCCCGCCCGCACGACCACGAAATCCATACCCCCCGAGGGGTTGGGATGCAGCTCGCGGGCCGTCCAGGTCGGCTCCCCGGTCAGCCCATACGAGACCACCGGCCAACCCCGCGCCGCCCGGGCCGCCCCCAACTCCAGCGCCACCCGGTCGTCCCGGCAGGTCACCAACAGCCCGTCGGGCGGGAGAAGGGCCACGAAGTCCGCGAAGGCGGCCCGAAAATGGGCGAAGTTCGGGTAACAATCCGGGTGATCGTGCTCCACGTTGGTCACCACCGCCACCCGCGGCCGCAACTCCAGAAAAGTCCGGTCGTACTCGTCCGCTTCCACAACGAAGTGAGGACCGGTCCCGGCCCGCCCGTTGGTCCCCAGGCCGACCATCACCCCCCCGACGATAAAGGTGGGGTCCAGCCCTGCCTCCCAGAGAATGGAGGCGACCATCGCCGTCGTCGTCGTCTTGCCGTGGGTCCCGGCGACGGCGACGCCGACACGCCCCTCCATCATCTCCCCCAGGACCTGTGCCCGGCGGACCACCGGGATGCCGGCCTCCCGCGCCGCCAGAACCTCAACGTTGTCCTCCGGCACCGCGGAGGAGACGACCACCCAGTCCGCGCCGTCCACCTGCCCCGCCTGGTGACCCACGTACACCCGCGCTCCATCCCGCGCCAGCGCCTCGGCGGCGGGGGAGAGGACCAGATCGGACCCGGTGACGACGGCCCCCTGTTCCATCAGCACGCGGGCGATGGCGGAGAGCCCCGCCCCGCCGATGCCCACAAAATGCACACGCTGCCCGCGAACGTCCATTTCCATCAGATGAAGACGATGATGACGAACACGAAGGCCAGACCCACCGACAGGTAGAGCGGCGGCCCGCTGATCAGACGGGGCGGGAGGTAGGGAAGCATACTCCAGGCCGTGGACCCCCCCTCTGGGGGCCAAATCCCGCCCACCCCCTCAGCGCCCGGATGGTAGGTCACCTCCTTCACCGTGCGGCCGCTTTCATCCACGATCTCCTGCACCGTCCGTTGATCCGGCGGCACGCCGTAGTAGGCCTCGTCCGCATAGAACCAGAGAGTGCCGACGATAAGAAGGCCGTTCAGCAGGCCGATGAAGAAGCCCAGCAGGATGTCCTGGAGCCGCTCCCGGGCCACCTTCGCACCGATGCGCTCGGCCAGGGTGGGGCTGGCGTAGCCAAAGAGGACGATCACCGAGAAGACCGCCAAGCGGATCCAGAAACGGCTCAACGGCTGCATAGCGGACCAGATATCGCGGATCGGGGGCACCATCGTGGTCAACACCTGTTCGATGAAGAGGGCCAGGACGACGCTGAAGGCCACGATCAGCTCCTTGGCCCACCCCCGCAGGCTGCCGATGAGGGCAAAGACCACCACCATCATCAGAAAAACCGTGTGCATTGGGATCATCGCTCCATCTCCTCCGCGTCCCCCGTGGCCAGGGTTCGCAGACACTCCGCCAGACGCGCCGCCGCGTCGGGGCGGGCCAGCGCCCGCGACCGCTTCCGCATCTCCGCCAGCCGCCCCGGGTTCGCCAGCAGGCCGCGCACCGTGGGCAGAAGCGCCTCGCTCAGCCGCCCATCCTCCAGCACCACCGCCGCCCCACGCGCGGCCAACCACTCGGCGTTGACCCGCTGGTAGCGCCAGGCGTGAGGGTAAGGGACCAGGACCGCCGGCAGGCCGAAGCAGGGCAGCTCTCCCAGAATGGAAGCCCCGGCCCGAGAGACGGCCAGGTCCGCCGCCGCCAGCGCCATCCCCATCTCTTCGTGGAGATAGGCGTAGGGATGGTACCGGCTCCGCAACTCGGTCCCCAGGCGCTCCGCCCGTTCGGCCACCCACGGCCAGTCCAGTTCCCCACTCACGTGCACGACCTGCGCCTCCTCCAGCAACCCCTCCAGCCCCTCTGTCACCGCCCGGTTGATGCTCCGCGCGCCGTGGCTGCCGCCGAGCACCAGCACCACCGGCTCGTCGGCCCGCAGGCCCAGCCCCTCCCGCGCCGACGCCCGGACAAGCCCGACAAACTCCGGCCGGACCGGATAGCCGGTCACGACGGCCTTTCCCGTCGGGAAGAAGGGTCGGGAATCCTCCGTCGTCACCGCCACCCGGGTCGCCAGGCGGGCGATGAACCGCACCGCCAGCCCGGGCTCGATGTCCGGCAGGTAAAGCAGGATCGGCGCCCGCAGCGCCCAGGCCGCCAGCGCCACGGGCACACTGGCGTACCCGCCGGTGACGAAGAGGGCCTGGGGCCGCTCCCGCCGGCCCAGCCGCAGGGCCGCCAGGAACCCCCGCGCCAACTTGATCAGGTTCCACGCCACTTGCCAGGGGGCCAGCCCATGCACCCCCCCGGCCGGCACGCCCACGAACCGCAGGCCCGCCCGCCCCGCTAGCCGCTCCTCGACGCTGCCCGGCCCGCCCACATAGAGGGGCTCCACCGGGACCGTCTCTCTAAGCGCCTGCAGGACGGCCAGACCGGGATAGACGTGCCCCCCCGTCCCGCCCCCTGCGATCCAGATGCGAACCATTCCCGCCCCGAGCGCGGTCGGCCGCGCCCCTCCTCCCAGGCGGCCGTCCCCGGGAGACGCTCAGCAGAAGCCCGACTGCGGCCAGGGAGACCACCAACGAGGACCCCCCCAGGCTGATGAACGGAAGGGTGGTCCCCGTGAAAGGCAACAGCGACGTGATCGCCCCCAGGTTCAGCGCCGCCTGGAAGACCAGCAGACAGGTCAGCCCGCCGGCCAATAGGTTGCCGAAACCGTCTTGGGCCCGCAGGGCGATGCGGAAGCCCCGCCAGGCCAGCAGACCGAACATCCCCACGACCAGCAGACACCCCACCAGACCCAGCTCCTCCCCCACCACGGCGAAGACGGCGTCGTTGTGCGCCATCGGCAGGTAGCCGAACTTCACCCGGCCCTGGCCGAGCCCGGCACCGAAGGCCCCCCCCTCTGCCAGGGCGTAGAGCGCCTGCCGGGGATGATACGGCAGCAACGTCGGGTCCTGGAGACTGAGGATGAATTCCTCAATCCGGTTGTGGGCGTGAGGGAGGAGAAGCACCAACCCCCAGAAGACCGCCCCCCCCACCGCGCCGGCGATGAACAACTGCCCCAGGTGCGCCCCGGCCAGGAAGAACACCGCGAAGCCGGATAGCGCCAGGATCGCCGCCGCGCTCAGGTCGGGCTGAAGGACCACCAGCCCGGCCACCGCCCCCACCCAGACGGCGAAAGGGATCAGGCCATACGTCACGTCCCGGACCTGTTCCCCCTTGGAGGAGATCCAGGCGGCGGCGTAGATGACGGTGACCAGCTTGGCCAGCTCCCCGGGCTGAACGGAGCCGTGGAGCAAGGACCGCCGCGCCCCCCATAGCTGGTTGCCCACCAGTAAGAGGAGGGTCAGCAAGAGAAGGGTTCCCCCCAGCATCGGCACCGCCAGCCGCTGCCAGTAGCCGTAGTCCACCCGCGCCAGCAGGACGGCCACGCCGACGCCCAGGAGCAACCACACCACCTGCCGTCTGACCTGGCGGAAGGGGTCCCCGGCCTCCAGATAGCCCCAGTCGAAGGTCGTGCTATACACCATCAGCAGGCCCAACAGGACCAGCGCCACCACGACCACGATCAGCACGTAGTCGGGCCTCCGCCTCGCCCGTCCCTTCCGCCCTGCCTTGCCCATCCGCCCACTACTCCTCCAAAGCCCGCACCAGCTCCTTGAACCGATCCCCTCGCTCGGCGAAGTCCCGGAAGGCGTCGAAGCTGGTGCCCCCTGGGGAAAGGAGCACCACATCCCCCGGCCACGCCACCCGGGCGGCCGCCTCCACCGCCTCCTCCAGCGTCTCCACCCGCGTGATCCCCTCCAACCCCCTCCGCGCTCCTGCGCCCCCGCGTCTCCGCGCCTCCTCCACCACCCGTGCGATCATCCCCCCCGCTTCGCCGAAGGTGACCAGGTGCCGCACCCGCTCCACCGTCTCAGCGGCGAACGCCTCCCAGGGCAGGTCCTTATCCCTACCCCCCGCCAGGAGGATGAGGGGTTCCTCGAAGGAGCGAAGCGCCGCCACCACCCGCTCGGGGGCCGTAGCGATGGAGTCGTCGTACCACTGAACCCCTCGCCACTCTCGCACCCGTTCCAGCCGGTGCTCCACACCGGTGAAGGTATGGATGGCCTCCCGCATCGCCTCCACCGACACCCCGACCACGCCGCCGATGGCACAGGCCGCCAGGATATTGAGCAGGTTGTGGTAGCCCCGCAACCGGACCTCCTCCACCCGGCAGATGGGCATGTCGGTCCCGTCGATCCGCAGCGCCAGCTCCCCGTTGGTCTTGTAGGCCCCCTCGTCCACCTCGGCGCCGCCGCTGAAGAAGATAGGCCGGGCCTGCGTCTCCAACGCCAGCGCCCGGGCGTTGGCGTCGTCAAAGCCCAGGACCGCATAGTCCTCCGGCCCCTGGTAGGCGACGATGGCCCGCTTGGCGGCGATGTAGTTCTCCATCGTCCTATGCCGATCCAGGTGGTTGGGGGTAATGTTGAGCACCGCAGCCACAGGAGGGCTCACCGTCATGATCTCCAATTGGAAACTGGAAAGCTCCATCACCACTCGGTCGTCCGGCCCGATGCGGTCCAGGTCGGCGATGAGGGGGTTGCCGATGTTCCCCCCCACCCAGGTGGTGAACCCCGCCGCCCGGCACATCTGGCCGACCAGGGCGGTGGTGGTGGTCTTGCCCGCCGAGCCGGTGATGCCGACCACCGGGGCCGGGCATCGCTTCAGGAAGAGTTGCGCGTCGTTGCTGAGAGGAATGGACCGCCGCCGCGCCTCGGCCACGATAGGCGCATCCAACGGCACCCCCCCGCTCAGGCAGACGAGGTCCACCCCCTCCAGCAGGCTCTCGGGATGGCCTCCCAGCACGTACCGGATCGGCAAGTCGGCCAACTCCGCCATCCGGTCGGTCAGCGCCGCCCCATCCTTGAGGTCGGAGACCGTCACCTCCGCCCCCGCCCGGACCAAGAAGCGGGCCAGGGCCGTTCCCTGACGGGCCAGCCCCAGGATGACGACGCGCTTGCCTCGCAACTCAAACTCGCTCATAATGACCAACGGTCAATGATCAATGACCAACTTCACTCATTGTCCATTGTTCATTGATTCATTGATCCTCCGCCGTTCCCACCCAGAAGTGATCGGGCAGGATGGCGCGGCCGGGCCGGACCTCGACGCCACCGGCCCGCAGCACCGAACGCCTGCCGTTCCCGTTCAGCATGCTGGGATGGACGAAGCAGACGTTGGGCGTATGGCCGTACTTCCGCCGGTAGTGGGCCACCGCCCGCAGCACCTTCTCCTCCAGCCCCCGGCGGGGGTCATTGTCAAACCACAGCAGGCCGATGTCCATCTCCTTACCTCCCAACGATGCTCTCCGTGCACCTCGAACCTCGGACTAAATCAACGCCAGCGCCACTCCCGCCATCGCCGCCATCAATCCCACCAGCCAGAACCGCTGCACCACCTGCGTCTCCGACCAGCCCAGAAGCTCGAAGTGATGATGGAGGGGGGTCATCTTGAAGACCCGCCGACCCTGCCCGTATTTTCGCTTCGTGTACTTGAAATAGGCCACCTGGATGATGACTGAGAGGGCCTCCCCCACAGGGACCAACGCCACCACCGGCAGCAGGAGCCACTGCCCCGTCATCAGAGCCACCGTCCCCAGGGTCGCCCCCAGGGCCAGGCTTCCGGTATCCCCCATAAACATCTGGGCCGGGTGGGCGTTAAACCAGAGAAAGGCGAAACAGGCCCCCACGACGGTGAAGCAGAAGCGGACCAGGTAGACCTGTCCCTGGAGGAAGGCGATCACGCCGTAGGCACCGAAAGCGCTGGCGACGATGATCCCCGCCAGTCCGTCCAGCCCGTCGGTCAGGTTGACCGCGTTGGAAGCGCCGATGATGATGAACATCGCGATCGGGATGTAGAGATAGCCGATGTCGATTTTCTCGGCGACGCCTGGCAGCGCCAAGCTGCGCAGCCCCAGCCCGAAGTGGAGCACCAACGCTATGAGGAACGTGAACACCATCTCCCAGATGACCTTCTGGCGGGCGCGCAACCCCTCCCCCCGCCGCATCCCCCGCACCCCAGCGACGTCGTCCACCCCTCCGATGATCGCGTAGACCAGCATCACCCCTAGCGGCACCATGATGGAGCGACCGATGACCGTCCGACCCAGCAGGTTGTAGATGTTCAGCGCCACGGTGATGAGGAGCACCGGCACAACGATCATCAACCCCCCCATCGTGGGGGTGCCCAGCTTGGTCTGGTGCCCCCGGGGACCGTCGATGCGGATGCGCTTGCCGATGCCGTACCGCCGCAGCAGCCGGATCAGCAGCGGCCCCCATCCCACGGCCAGCAGGAAAGAGATGCTCGCAAGAATCAGCGCGAAGTCCACCTAGCCCCTCCCCAGCGCATTGACGATCTCCTCCATCCGCATCGCCCGGGACCCCTTCACCAGGACCACATCCCCCTCCCCCACCATACTCTCCAGAAGCTGGATGGCGGCCTCGTTATCCTCCAGGAGGTGAACCCGCTCGGGAGGCATACCGACCTCCAGGGCCTCCTCGCCGATGATCCGGCCCCGGCCCCCCACCACCACCAGGACATCCGCCACATCCGCCGCCCGCACCCCCACTTTCCGGTGCCCCTCCTCCTCGTAGTCCCCCAGTTCCAGCATATCCCCCAGCACGGCGATCTTCCGCCCGGTCAGCTCGTCCAGCAGGTTGAGGGCCGCGATGGTGGAGGCCGGACTGGCGTTGTAGGTGTCATCCAGGATGGTGGAGCCCCGGGGGCCGGGGACCGCCACCAGCCGCAGTTGGGGGGAAGGAGCCCGCAACCCCTCCACGATCTCCTGCCAGGTGAGCCCCTCCACCAACCCCACCGCCGCCGCCCGCAGCGCCGTGTGGACCGAGTGGCGGCCCAGGAGTGGGACCTTGACGTGAAGGATCTCTTCCCGATAATGCAGCCGGAAACGCACCCCCTCCAGCCCCAGCCCCTCGATCCCATCTGCCCACAGGTCCGCCTCGGGCGAGAGGCCGTAGGTGAAGACCTGCGCGCGGGTGGCCTCCCGCATTCCCAGGACCCGGGGATCGTCGCAGTTGAGGATCGCCACCCCCTCCGGGGCCGGCGGCAGGGCCTGGACCAGCTCCGTCTTGGCCTGGACGATCCGCTCCATCGTCCGCGCCCGCTCCAGATGGACCGGGCCGATGATGGTGACCACGCCGATATGGGGAAGGGCAATACGAGCTAGGTCCGCGATCTCCCCCACGTCGTACATCCCCATCTCCAGCACGATCCGCTCATGCTCGGAGGTCAACTGCAGGAGCGTGAGCGGAAGGCCGATCTCGTTATTGTAGGACTGCTCACTCTTGAGCGTGACATACCGGCGGGAGAGCACGTCCGCCACCAGCTCCTTGGTCGTGGTCTTGCCCACGCTGCCGGTGACGCCGATCACCCTCGGGGAGTGTCGCCGCCGCCAGAAGGCCGCCAGCCGCTGCAGCGCCTGGAGGGTATCCGGCACCCGCAGCATAACCGGCACCGACCAGGCTTCCGGCAGCGCCGGTTGTGGCACCGTCAGGTCCACCGGCACCGCCTGGGCCTCCACCAGCCGCTGGACCACCACCATCGCCGCCCCGCGTTCCAGCGCATCCCCGACGTAGTCGTGGCCGTCGGCCCGCTCCCCCCGGAGCGCGATGAAGGTCCACCCGGGCTGGGCCTGCCGGGAATCCACGACGACCGCCGTCGGCCGCCGCTCCAACGCCGGCGGCCGGTCATCCGTCAGCCCCTGCACCACGTCGGCCAGTGTCAACATCCCTCTCTCACTCCACCGTCGCCGGCCCGTCCGGGGGGATCCCCAGCATCGGGAACAGCCGGGCCGCCAGCCGCTGAAAGACCACCGCCGCCGTCTCCGAACCCCAGGGCGACACCCGCGGCCGGTTCAACTGCACTAGAATGATCAACTGCGGCTCCTCCACCGGCCCGAACCCCACAAATGACCCGATGGTCCAGCGGGGATCGTACCCCCCAGGAATGGGGATCTGCGATGTCCCGGTCTTGCCACCGATACGGTAACCCGGCACCCGGGCCTGGACCACCCACTGCTCCACCGCCTGGGCCAGGACCTCTGCCAGCGCGTTGGCCGTCTGCGGCGAGATGGGCTGCCCCCGCACCACCGGCTGCGATTCCATAACGGTGCCATCGGGGAGGACCTGCCGGGCCACCAGATAGGGCCGCATCAGCCGGCCCTCGTTGGCCACCGCCGCAATGGCGGTGACCACCTGCAGGGGGGTCGCCGCCAGCCCCTGCCCAAAGCTGTTCGCCCCCAGATCGGAATCGTGCCAGTCCAGGTCGCCCGGCACCCGCACCCGTCCGGCCGCCTCCCCCTGCAGGTCCACCCCTGTGGGCCTGCCGAAGCCGAACGCCCGCACATACCGGTAGAAAGTATCCGGCCCCATCTGCACCGCCAGCCGGGCCGCCCCGACGTTGAGGGAGTGGCCCAACAGACCGACCAGGCCCTGCTCGCCGTAGGCCTCCCCGTCCCAGTTGGTGTACACCTGCCCACCGACCTCAATCGCCCCCGTGTCCACATAGGTGGTCTGGGCGGTGATAGTCCCACTGTCCAGCGCCGCCGCCACGGTGACGATCTTGAAGACGGAGCCGGGCTCATACTGGGCCCCAATGGCCGGGGCCAGGAACAGCTCCTCCTGCCCCCAGTAGACGTACCGCTCATACCGATTGGGGTCGAACCCCGGCTGGCTGGCCATCGCCAGGATCGCGCCCGTGCGGGGGTCCATCACGATGACGGTGCCGCTCTCCGCGCCGAACGTCTCCAGCCCCCAGGCCAGTTCCTCCTCCACCACCGCCTGCACCCCCAGGTCGAGGGTCAGCACCAAGTCGTTCCCCGCCAGAGGCGGCGGCACCGACCCCTCCTCCTGGGGCAGCG
>DQUX01000136.1 GCA_015662065.1 Anaerolineales bacterium
AGTGCTCGGCCCACCCCCCGCCCCCGGTGGCCGGCGTGGATGAAGAGGAGGGAGAGATGGAGGGCCGGGCCGTAGGGAGGAGGTTCGGGGTTCACCACGAACTCCGCCTCCCCGACCACCTCCTCCCCCTCCTCGGCCACCAGCACCGGGTGACCGGCCTGCAGCCACCGGTTGAGGTGGACCGCGCAGGTCTCGACGCTCATCCACGGGCCGCCGTGAAGCCACCGGTCGTAGAGGGAGAGCAATGCGTAGGGAGCGGGCTCCCCCTTGCCGCCCAGCCGCCAGGTCTCCACGTGGCTGCAGTGAACGGCGGTGATACCGGCCGCATCGGCCAGCGTCGCCAGTCGGATCCGGACTTCCCCCATCCTACCCCTCCCTCTGCTCCCCCTCCCGGAGACGCTTGCCCGTCAGTTCCATAAAGACGTCCTCCAGCGTCACCTCGTGGCCGTTGGCACGGGCCACCCGGGCCTTCAGACCGGTGGGGGTATCCAGCGCGACGATCCGTCCCTCGTCCAGGACCGCCACCCGGTCGCAGAGGGCGTCCGCCTCCTGCATATCGTGGGTGGTCAGCAGGATGGTGGCGTCGTGGACGTTCCGCAGCTCCACCACGAAGGTCTGCACCTCCCGCTTGGAACGGGGGTCCAGCCCCGTCGTCGGCTCGTCCAGCAGGAGGAGGATGGGCTGGGTGAGGAAGGCGCGGGCGATGGCGACCTTCTGCTGCATCCCCCGGCTCATCTCCTCCATCGGCCGGAAGGCGTCCTCCCGCTTGAGGCCCAGCCGCGCCAGGATCTCCAGGATTCGCTCGCGCGCTGCCCGCACCTCCAGGCCGTAGAGCCGGGCACCGTAGAGGAGGTTCTCCATCGGCGTCAGCTTCTTGAAGAAGGAGGCTTCCACCGACACCCGGTTGATGAGCCGCTTGACCGCCATCTCCTCCCGAAGCACGTCGTGGCCGAAGACGGCGATGGTGCCCTCGTCGGGGAGGAGCAGGGTGGCGATGCAGCGGACCAGAGTGGACTTGCCCGAGCCATTGGGGCCCAGTATGCCGAAGATCTCCCCGCGACGGACCTGGAAGCTGACCCGATCCACCGCCACGACCGGCTTGCGGCTGTTGCCATCCCGCTTCCAGGGCCAACGGAGCCCCTCACTTTTGACGAACCGCTTGGTGACGTCTGTAACCTCCAGGGCGATGGGAACGTTGTCGTGCATAAGGACCCTCCTGGGGGATCTCCCCCCTGCAAAGACCTGCCCGACAGGGGGCGAGGCCGTGGACCCACGCCCACGGCCTCGCGCGAAGGGTGTTTAGCTATGCGGGAAAGAAAAAGGCCGTGGGCATCGCAGGCGCCCACGGCCCGGGTGACGTTATGTCAACCCTCGTGAGGCGCACTGCGACAACGCAGCATCCAGGCACCGCTCTTATCGCGGAGCCGGAGCGCGCCGAGGATATACATTGCAGTGCGCATATCAGACCTCCTTACAGAATACGAAGTATATTGTACCCAAATCCGGAGAATTGTCAAGCTGAGGGACAGGGGTATAATTGCTCTCGGGGAGATCAGGTACACGACGATGTTGGATGAACCGATCAACGTCACCGACGGGGCATTTGAGCGGGCTGTGCTGAGAGCCGACCGCCCGGTGGTGGCGGTCTTCTGGTCCAGGGGAGATGCCCGCGCGGAGCGGCTGCGGGAGGTACTGGAGGCCACCGCCCGTCGATACGCCGGACAGGTCCGGGTGGCGCGGCTGGAGATGGGGGACGCCCCCCGGACCCACGCCCGCTACCAGGTCGACACTCTGCCCCAGTTCCTCTTCTTTCGGGACGGCCGGCTGGTGGCCCGCGCGCGGGGACTGCCCCGGGAGGAGATGCTCCGCCCGTGGGTGGAGTACCTGTTGGGTCGGGGACCGGTGCCCGACGCGCGCCGTCCCAGACCTGAGCCGGCCTCCGCCTCCACTCGTCCCATCACTGTCACCGACGCTGACTTCGACCGAGTGGTGTTGGGCTCGGAGGTGCCGGTGTTGGTGGACTTCTGGGCCGCCTGGTGCGCGCCGTGCAGGATGATCGCCCCGGCCGTCGAGCGACTGGCGGCAGAGTTCGCCGGGAGAGCGCTGGTGGCCAAGCTGGACGTGGAGGCCAACCCCCGCACCGCCCAGCGGTACGGCGCGATTAGCATCCCCACCCTTATCTTCTTCAAGGAGGGACAAGAGATGAGCCGGCTGGTGGGTGTGCAACCGGAGGAGCTCCTGCGGGCCCGGCTGGCGGCGTTGTTGTGAGGCGAAAACCACGGACCGGCAGGGTTGGCGGACCCTGGAGACCTGGGGGGCCTACCCCCCGCGCTCTGAGTGAAAAAAGGAGCCCTATGAGTACCCAACGACCGCGCGCGAGAAAGATCAACATCGAGATTCCCCCGGACCTGGACGCCGTCTACGCCAACCTCGCCGTCATCAGCCATTCCCCCTCGGAGATCGTCATCGATTTCGCCCGGGTGCTGCCCAATACCCCCCGGGCTCGGGTCCACGCCCGCATCATCACCACGCCGATGCACGCTAAGCTCCTCCTGCGGGCGCTGGAGCAGAACCTGGAGCGGTACGAGGCCCAGTTCGGCGAGATCCGCCTGCCCCCCAAGGGGGACGACCTGGCGCAGCAGTTCTTCGGCGGGGCGAAGCCGCCGGAGTAACGGCGCATCGCTTCCAGGCCGCCATCAATGACGCGCCGCAGACGGCGCGACAGGGGGACCTATGGATGAGTTGGAAACGATCGCCGAACACATCCGGGCAGACCTATCGGCCCGGAACGAGGCGCGGGATGCGGCGCTGCATCGCTCCCGCGAGCTGATCCGGCTCTGCGCCACGGCCATCCGTGCGGCCCACCGGGAGGAGTGGGAGGCGGCCAACGCTCTGTTGGAGCAGGCGGACCAGGTGGCGGCGGAGGTGGTGGCGACGCTGGAGCCCTACCCCGATCTCTTCTACGCCGGCTACACCCAGGACGGGCTGAAGGAGCTGGCAGAGGCCCACCTGACGGTGGCGCTGATGACCGAAGCGCCGCTCCCAGCGCCGGAGCTCCTGGAGGTCCCCTCCGCCGCCTATCTGGGTGGTCTGTGCGAGGCGGCCTCCGAACTACGCCGCCGGTGTCTGGACCTGCTGCGACAAGAGCGGACGGAGGAGGCGGAGCGGCTGTTGACGGCAATGGACACCGTCTACGACCTGCTGGTCACGTTCGACTTTCCCGATGCGGTGACCGGGGGATTACGCCGCCGAGTGGACCAACTGAGGGGGGTGCTGGAGCGCACCCGGGGGGACGTGACCCGGGCGCTGCGGCAGGACCGACTGATGGCAGCGCTGGATCGGTTCGAGGAGCGGATGGATGGCGGGGGAGGCGACGGATCGAATCATCCGGGCCAGTGAGGTGGGCCGGTACGTCTTCTGCGCCCACGCCTGGTGGCTGGGGTCGGTGGAGGGGATTCCCTCCGCCCATCGGCGGGAGATGGCGGCGGGGGAGGCGACCCATCGGCGTCACGGGCGGCGGGTGCGGGCCTCGGCGACCCTGGCCCGCCTGGCCTACCTCCTCCTGGCCCTGGCGGCATTGGCGGCCGCTGTGGCGCTCCTGCAGGCGCTAGGAGGATAGGATGTGAGAGTTGTGGGTATTGTGGGCAGCCCCAGGAAGGGGATGAACACCGATACCCTCGTGACGAGAGCGCTGGAGGGAGCCCGCTCCGTCGGTGCGGAGACAGAGAAGATCTATCTGAACGACCTGGAAATCCGACCCTGCCAGGCCTGCGACCGCTCCCCCGCTCCCGCCCCCTGCTTCTACGAAGATGGTATGGAGGGGATATACCGAGCCCTGGAGACCGCCGATGGCCTGGTCATAGGGACGCCCGCCTACTACGGCTCCGTCAGCGCCCAGATCAAACTGCTCACCGATCGCTCGAACTGCCTGACCCAGATGGTCACGCTTCCGGATGGCAGAGTGGCGTTCCGGTCCAGAGTCCAGAAGAGGAAAAAGGGCATCTTCATCTGGGTGGCGGACTTCTCTAGGGACCCCGAGCACGCGTTGGCGATGATGAGGCTCTGGTGCAAGGATGTCAACCTCGAGCTGGTGGACGCTTTGATCGTCACGGGCTCCGAGCGGGGGGAAGGGGCGAGAAAACGAGAGGACCTACTCCGCAAGGCCTTTGAACTGGGGGCATCTCTAGGGCGCTGACGCGGGCCTCAGCCCCCCTTGGTTCTCACGATGTCGGATTGGCTGGCTTTCTTCTTCCTTCTGTTGGTCCTGGGCCTGGCGCTCCTCTGGCTGGCCCGGCGCAGCCGGGCGAGCACGGGGCTGCCCCAGGGGCGGGTGATCGCCGCCGATGTGGGGGCCTGGCAGCGGCCGGACCGGCCTCTCTTCTCCCGCCGCCACCTCCTCACCGGCCGGCCCGACTACATCGTGGCCGACGGGCCAGACCTGATCCCGGTGGAGGTCAAGTCTGCCCGCGCCCCTGCCCGCCCCTACGATTCCCACGTCCTTCAGTTGGCAGCCTACTGCCTGTTGGTCGCCGAGACCTCAGGCCGTCGCCCTCCCTATGGCATCCTCCGCTACGCCGATCGGACCTTTGAGGTTCCCTACACCGGCGAGTTGGAAGAGGATCTGCTGGCGGTGCTGAGGGAGATGCGGGAGGACCTGGCGGCGGGGGATGGACCGCGCAACCACGACGATCCCCGTCGGTGCGCGGCCTGCGGCTACCGGGAGGCATGCAGGGAAGCGCTGTCTGGCTAGACCCTCCTCTCCCACGCCACCACCCGCCGTCCGACGGGGTGGAAACCGAAGCGGGTGTAGAGCCGCCGGGAGGCCAGGTTCTCCTCCTGGGTGTTCAGCGTCACCCGCTCGACACCCCGCTCCCACAGGCGCGAGATCGCGCCCGCCAGCAAAAAGCCCCCGATCCCCTGCCCCTGCGCCCGGGGGTCCACCGCCAGCCGGCCGATGTGTGCCCCGTGTTCCACCAGCCGCGCCTCCACGTACCCCAGGAGCTCATCCCCCCGTTCGGCCACCAGGAAGCAGGCCGACCCCCGCCGCAACCGTTCCAGGGTCTCGCCGCTGAGCCACCAGGGTGGGGAGAAGGCGGCGTGGTCCAGCCGCGTCAGCGTCGGGATGTCGGCTGCCGCCCCCGGCCGGAGGCGGCCCCCTTCAACCGCACGGGATGGGATCCATCGGCTCTTCTTGACCATCGTTACCAACCGGGTCAGCGGCGCAAACCTCCGCGCCTTAAGCGCCGGACCGGCCCACCCCCCCACGTCCATCCAAGCCAGCATCCGGGCCCCCCGGCGACGCAGCGGCCCGAGCAGCGGCGGCAGGGTCCGATCCAGCCACGGCCCCACCCCGATGCCGCTCCCCAGCACCCCCAGCCGCACCCAGGCCGCCGGCCCGGCGTCGGGCCAGGCCAGCAATGCTCCCACCAATCGGCCGTGGGAGAGGGTCACCAGGAAAACCTCCTCCCCCAGGTGCTCCTCCCACGGCCAAGCGTGGACAGCGGGGCGGGGGGTATGGGTCAGGAGATGGTGAATGGCCGGCCCGTCGGCCGGAACTGCCGGACGGACCTCAAGGGAGCCTTCGACAACGAACATTTCTGTGGTTTACTCTTCGCTGCTCAGCCAGCGGAGGGCGGCGTCGTGGGCCAGGGCGCGGAAACGGCCCCAACCGGCCCACTCCGGCGGCAACGCTCGCAGCTTGGTCGCCACCTGGGACAGCTCATCCAGCGGCACCCAGCGGAAGCCAGAGATGCGCTCCCTATCGTCGTTGGTCGCCGGTTCGCCTTCCACCCCCCCCACCACCAGCCAGGAGTGGAAAAAGAGCCGACGGCGACCCTGTCGCAATCGGTAGGTCAGCAGGCCCAGGGGCCGAGGCTCCCGGACCGCCAATCCCGCTTCCTCCTCCGCCTCCCGACAGGCCGCCTCCAGAACCGGCTCCCCGCGCCGGATGCCGCCGCTGGGCAACCGATAGGCCCTGACGGGGTAGAAGGACTTGGTGTGCAGAAGCAGGTCGCCGTCGGCGCGGCGCAGGAGCAGGACCACCTCCCCATCCCGGTCGTATCGGTCCAGCGCACGCACCATACCGTCGAACTGGGCGGCGTTCACCTCCAGGCGGTGATGGAAGTGGGGGAGGGGGCCGAAGCGGGCCTCCACTGCCGCCCGCTGGTGGCGACAGGCGGCGGCGAGGGTGGCCGGTCGGCGGGTGGCCATCCAGAGGAGGGGCAGACTCAGCAGCAGGACCCCCGTCGCCAGCAAGCCCCCCTCCGGCCCGAAGAGTCCGCCGGTCCAGAGGGCCGGCCCCTCCGTCCCCAGCCCCAGCAGCCCCTCCCATTTCATCCCGCTCACCGGCATCCCCAGGAGCGGCCCCTGGGCCAGGTTCCAGGCGAAATGGTAGCCCACCGCCAGCCACAGCGTGCCGGCCCGCTCCGCCGCCAGGGCGAAGACCACCCCGGCCAGCGCGATGTTCAGCATGGCCAGCCAACTGGGGTTAGGGTTGAGCGCGTGGAAGAGGGCGAAGAGGAGGGAGGTGACCACCACGCCCACGGCCGGCCCCCGCCAGGTGGTGAGGGCGCGCAGGAGATAACCGCGGAAGGCCACCTCCTCTGCTGCGGCCAACGGCAGAAGCGCGACGGCGTCCAGTAGGAAGCCGCCGGGGGTCCCTGGGCCCGGCCCCAGGTCGGCCCAGCCCAGGGCCAGCCGCACCCCGCCGAGGGCCAGCATCGTGCTCAGCCCCAGGGCGACCCCCACCGCTCCATCCTGACCGACCCGCGACCGGTCCAACCCCATCGTCTCGACCGGCTCCCGGTCCAGGAACCGGCCCAGGAGGAGGGCCAGCCCCAGGGCTGTCCCCAGGCGGGTCAACCCGGTGGCCAGGAGAATCGGGCGGGGGAGCCGGCCGATCGCCAGGAGGCCCAGCACGTCCATCAGCGAGCGACCGGTCAGGAGAAGGGCGCCAACGTAGGTCAGCGCCACCAGCAGGTCCAGCACGACCTCGGCCACCAGGAAGCTCAGCAGATAGACGAGCGCCCGCCAGAGGGGGTGGAGCCGCCCCCCCCGGAGAAAGAACCGCCGCCATCCTCTACGTTGCATCCGGTTCCCCTTATAATGTCACATTACGCTCTGAGGGGGGCTGTGACCCCCGACTTTGGCCGAAAACAGGGACACGGAGGACGCCGACTTGACGCACTCCCCGCGGATGGTATTATACCGGACGGAGGCCCTGATGCAATCCCGGAATTGGACGGTCCTGGCGGTCGTGGTGATTCTGCTCTCGGCGGCCGTCGGGTTGGCGTTGCTGGCTCTGGGCAGGGGGCCAACAGCCGTGCCTATCCCCTCCCCCCCTCCGACGGCCACGCCCACGCCGACGGTCTCCCCTGTCCCTTCCCCCGCCCCGATGCCCTCCCCTACTCCGGGGCCGCTTCTCTACACCGTGCGGGAGGGAGACACGCTGGCGGGGATCGCCGCCGCCCACGGGGTCTCGCTGGAGGAATTGATCGCCGCCAACGGCTTGGGCGACCCCAACCTGATCCACGCTGGTCAGGTGCTGGTCATCCCGGAGGGGGCAGCCCCCCCGCCGTCGGAGCCCTCCG
>DQUX01000237.1 GCA_015662065.1 Anaerolineales bacterium
CCGGCGGCCCGGTCGGCCAGCAACTGCGTCTTGGACTTGGATTGTTGCGCCTGAGCGACCAGCCGCATGATCCCCGCCAGGGCGGTCGCCTCACCCGTCGCGGTGACCCGAATCCGGAGGCTGCCGTCGCCGTTGATGGTGCCGGCGATCACCTCGTCGCCCGGTCCTCTGGGGACCGGTAGGGATTCACCGGTGAGCATCGCCTGGTTGACGTCGGACCGTCCCTCGACCACGACGCCGTCGGCGGGGATGCTGGCACCGGGGCGGACCAGCACCAGGTCGCCCTCTTTAAGAGAACTGGACGACACGACCTCCGTGGTGCCGTCGGGCAGGATCCGCTCGGCGGTATCCGGCATCAGTTTGGCCAGTTCGTTCAGCGCGCCGGAGGCCTGCCGCACGCTGCGCATCTCGATCCAGTGGCCCAGCAACATGATGTCGATCAGCGTCGCCATCTCCCAGAAGAAGCTGCTCTGGGGCGAGATGACCATCGCGAAGAGGCTGTAGGCGAAAGCGACGGAGATGGCGAGAGAGATGAGGGTCATCATCCCGGGTTTCCGGTTGCGCACCTCGGGGACCGCCATTTGGATGAAGGGCAGGCCGCCGTAGAGAAAGATGACCAGGGCAAACGCCGGGCCGATCCAGCGGCTGCCGGGGAACTCCGGCATGCTAAACCCCAGCCACGCCTGCAACAAGGGACTGAAGAGAAGGACAGGGATGGTGAGCACCAGGCTCACCCAGAACCGCTTGCGGAACATCTCCTCGTGGCCGGTGTGGTCGACGTGGGCGCCGTGGTCCTCGTGGCCGGCGTGCTCGGCGGGAGCGGCGTGGCCCTCGTGCCCCGTGTGCTCCGCGTGGGCAGCGGGCGCGGCATGATCGGCGTGTTCGCCGTGCTCCGCGTGAGCAGCGGGGGCGGCGTGGGCCGCGTGGTCCTCGTGGCCGACATGCTCTGCGTGAGCCTCGTGGCCTTCGCGAGCCATATGCTCCCCGTGACCCATGTGCTCCTCGCCCTCCTCGTGCATCTTGTGAACCTCTCGCTTCATTCCTTTCCTCCTCCCTTCTTGGGCTTTCGCCTGCCGATCCGTCCGGAGGGCGCAATGCGTTGCATCCCTACCCCAGGCGGACCGGCACCAGCACCGCGCATCTCCTGCCTCCTACCTCATACACGCAGCCGCTCCCGGATCTCCTCAAACTCCTCCAGTGTGATCTCCCCTGCCGCCAGCCGTCTGCGGGCGACCTCCAGCGGGTCCACCCCCGCTCCGGGAGCCGAGGCCCCACGGCTCAGTCGCCGCACAAGCCACACGGTCCCGCCGCCCAGCACGACCAGCAGACCCACAAAGAGAACCAGGTTCAGGATCAGGCCGACGATCCCTAGTCCTCCCCAGGCTCCCCAGCCTCCCCAACCTAAACCGCTGCAGCACCAACCCATTTTTTCACCTCCTCGTTGCTGGTTACTTGTTGCTCGTTGCTTGTTGCCTACCGCTGCAACGCGCTGCGGATCGCTTCGTACTCTTCCCGGCTGATCTCGCCGCGGGCGAGCCGCTCGTCCAGC
>DQUX01000388.1 GCA_015662065.1 Anaerolineales bacterium
CCCCTCCCACGCCGGTCCCCCTCCCCACACCGATCCCTCTCTCCCCGCCGGGCGAGGGGCGGTGGATCGACGTGGACCTGACGCGGCAGGTACTGACCGCCTATGAGGGTAGCACGCCGGTGCGAACCGTGACGGTCTCCACCGGGCTGCCCCTCACCCCCACGCCGGTGGGTCAGTTCCGCATCTACGTCAAATATGTCTACGACGATATGGCCGGTCCCGGCTACTACCTACCCAACGTCCCCTACGTGATGTATTTCCACGCCGGCTACAGCCTGCACGGCACCTACTGGCACAACAACTTCGGCCAGCCGATGAGCCACGGGTGCGTCAACCTGCCCACCCCGGAGGCGGAGTGGCTGTTCAACTGGGCGGGGGTGGGGACGCTGGTGAACATCCACTGGTGACCTCCCCCCCTCACCCTCCCGCGATCAGGTGGATCAACTGGACGTTTGCGCCGTCGGGGATGGGGCGGGTAGCATACTCCTCTGGAGGCACCACCTCCCCATCGATGGTGACGATGATGTGCGGGAAGGTATACCGCATCCGCTCCAGCAGGGCAGCGGGGGTCAGCCCTTCCTCCCACTCTATCTCGTCGCGGTTGTTGACGCGGATCATACCATAGCAAGAGAGCCACGTAGCCACAGAGAACACAGAGTTTCACGGAGAACTCGGAGGTTTCTCGGTGCTTCTCCGCGCCCTCTGTGCCTCCGTGGCGAAAGCTTCAGATCACAGGTGCTTCTGGACGACGGCGACCACCTCGGGGAAGTCGATCCCCAGCCGCTTCAGCGTCTCCAGCTTGGGCACGCCGTCGGGGGTCCAGCCCCGCCGCTCGTAGACGGCGTCCTTCAGCCTCTCGTACTGCTCCTCCCGGTACTTCCGCAGCGCGGCCATCTTCTCCTGGGTGGACATCCCCTCCGGGTCCAGGCCCAGTATCTCCCGCAACTGCTGGTCGTACCGCTCGGCCCGCGACTCATATTCTTCCACCGTCACCGGTCCCTGGGAGCGGTACGGAATGGCGTCGTGCTCCCGCCGGCCCTTGCCCAGCCGCAGGTTGAACACCCGCTGGAAGTTGTAGACCGCCTCCGACTGGGCGATGAGGTCCTCCTTGGTGATCTCCCGACCGGTGACGGCGGAGAAGAGCTCCACGTAGTTCTGGACGTGCTCAGGGATCTTGGCCGGCTCGTCGGTGTACCGGTTGTCCGGTGGAACGATGTCGTTCCACGGCAGCTTGCAATGGCCCACCAGCCCAAACCAGGTGCGGAACATCGGAAAGTAGTGGAGCGCCTCCGCCTTGTCCTCGAAGGTAGGCAGGAGGTTGCTCACCTGGTCCATAAAGATGAGCCAGGCCTCATCGTGCTGGGGGCCCTTGTTGGTCAGGCCGTATCCCCCCTGCTGGGCCAGGGACTCCTTGCAGACGTACTCAGAGTACTCCAGTCCCTTCGCTTCCATACCGATGTCCTGGAGAAACTGGGGGTCGGCCCCGTACTCCGAGACGAAGTACTCCTTCATCCGGCGGATGCCCTGCCCGGCGATCTTGCCGAAGCCCTCCCCCCGGCCCATCTGGTGCAGCAGCTCGATGGCCGCCTCGCCGTTGCCGAACGTGAGCTCCAGCCCCCCTGTCTTTTCCTTATCCAGGATGCCCGCCTCGTAGCATTCCATCACGAAGGCGGTGAGGGTGCCGAAGGAGATAGTATCTATGCCGTAGGTATCGCAGTAGAAGTTGATCTCCAGGATGTCGTCGGGGTTGAAGATGCCGCAGTTGGAGCCCACCCCGGCGATGGTCTCATACTCGGGGCCGTCCACAATCACCTTCTGCCCCTTGTAAGGGCCGGTGCGGACGGTGTAGGCATCCACAGCGTGGGAGCAGGCCATCGTGCAGCCATACCAGCAGCCATCGGGCAGCCCCTGGGTGAAGCGGGCCTCCCACACATCCCCGTTGATCTTGGGGGTATCGGAGTGGGAGCCGAACTTGAAGTTGTGCACCGGTAGGAGATCGTAGTCGTCCATAATCTGGACCAGGTAGGGGGTGCCACGTTTGCGCATGCGGTTCTGCTCGTCGTCGTAGTCGTGGATCTCCTTGTGGAGCCTGGTCCCCACGCGGGCGATCCGCTCCGGGTCGGCCGGGTGGTTGGAATCGCCCCGCACCGGACCGCTGCGCACCACCAGCGCTTTGATCCGCTTATCCCGGAAGACGGTGCCGATGCCGCCCCGGCCGGCCTGCTTGAATCGGGGGGCCTTCCGCTTCCGGTCGTAGAGGCTGAAATTGAGGCAACCGATCCGGGTGTGTTCGGCCCCGCTCCCGGCGGAGACCGTGGACATAAAGTACCGGTCCTCTTTCTTCTCCGCCAGTTGCTCGATCAGCCAGTGGCCCAGCAGATGGGTGTCCACCGGAGCGTCAGGCGCTTCCTCGATGGTGACCCGTCCGCTGACCCCGTCTATCACGACGATGACCTCTTCCTCTGCCTTCCCCTGGATCTCAATACCATCCCATCCGGCGAACTTGAGGAGCGGCCCGAAGTGGCCGCCGACGTTGGAATCTATCACGATGTCCGTGAGGGGGGAGATGGTGACGACCAGGGACTTGCCGGAGCCGGGGTACTGGGTGATACCGCCGATGGGGCCGGAGGATATGACGATCTCGTTCTCCGGATCGTTCCACTTCGTATCGTCCTTGACGCCGTGCCACAGGAGCCACAGGCCGAACCCCCGTCCGCCGATGAACTTCTCCTTCATCACATCGGTGACCGGCTTGGCGGAGATGGTGTTGTCGGACAGGTTGACGTAGAGGGTCTGGCCCGTGTAGCCCCGCTCCACCGGTGGGGCCTCATAGGTGTACTCGGCCAGGACACGGCGGGTCGCTTGGGTTTTCTCGGACATAGTCTCTCTCCTTACACTTGGACGCCTGGAGCGCGCGCGGTCTCGACCTCGACGATGGCCAGCGCCTCGGCGGGACACTCCTCGACGCACTGCCCGCAGGAGACGCACTTGAAGGGCTCGGTCTGGTCGCTATGGATGAACATCGCCAGGTAGGGGCAGAAGCCGACGCACGACAGGCACCCTACGCACAGCTTCTTCCGCAGACGGACGATGCCCTTCCGGTCCCGATAGAGGGCCTCGGTGGGACAGACGGCGATGCACTCGCCACACTGGACGCAGTAGACGGCCCGGAGGGGGCCCTCCCCCTCGTCGAGGATCCGGATGCTGGATTTCTCCCCGTCGGTGACCTTGAACCAGGTCTCGGAGCAGACCTCCTCGCAGATGTAACAGCCGACGCATAGTTCTGGATCGTAGGAAAGGACCTTCATAGCGCTCTCTCCCTTTTATGGTGCTGAAAGACATCCGCTGCTGCGGGGGGCTATTTTATCACACCTGGACGGGAAAGCCAAAGTTGCCCCTCGCCGGGCGTTCGAGGCCATTCAACTCAAAATGCACAAACGTTCACCCGGGAAGCACGCAGGTTGCCCCCTCCCTCCAAACCCGTTATAATCCCTTTGTGCGCCAACGACCTGTCACCCGGCTTTTCCTGCTGGCCTTGGCCCTCCGCCTGACGGTGGTCCTCGCCACGGCCGACCTGCCCATCGGCCTGGACGATATGTTCCAGTACGATATGCTGGCCCGCTCCATCCTTTCCGGCAACGGCTACCGCTGGTACGCCCAGGAGGACCTGGACCTGATCCAGCGGTACATCGAGATGGACGTGCCGCCAGAGTACGACCCCCGGGGCATTCCCACCAGCTTCCGCCCCCCCCTCTACCCGGCCTTCCTGGCCCTGGTCTACGCCGCCGCTGGCACCGGCCCCCGCCGCTTCCTCGCCGCCCGGCTGGCCCGGGCGGTGCTGGGGGCCGCGCTGATCCC
>DQUX01000012.1 GCA_015662065.1 Anaerolineales bacterium
ATGGCGATCCATTAGCCAATTTTGAATTGATCGCCGACGCGTTTGAGAGGTTCGAGCGAGGGGCGACCACGACAGAGGACTTGCTGGAGCTCTTCGTGGACATCGGCCTGCTCAAACCAGACGACAACAGGTTCGCTTTCCGGAATGACACGGTCAAGGCCTACTTCGCTGCCGTTGGTTTGCGTGACGAACTCCGGGCCAGGCGGGGTCTTGAACAAGTGCTTGCTCTGATCACCCAGGCCAACGAGTTCTGGCAACACTGTGTGAGGCTGCTGCGGCAGATGTCACCGCTTCAGGATTTCAGCGACATCGAGAGGCACTTGACCTCATTGGTCGAGGCGTAATTTCGTTCAACAGAGAGGAGGTCTATCCATGAATCAGAAAGGTCTATCCCAACAAGACTATCAGAGGATCATCGTTGAGGGCGACGCCAAGGTGTTGACGGAACGGGCGGAGCGCATCGGCACCGGGCTGGCCCGGCAGCTTACCACATCTCAAATCCGCAACGTCTTTGGCACAGTACGGCAGATAGAGATGAGCTGGACACCGCAAGCTGCGGACCAGGAGCGCAAGTACGCTGCACGGCAGTTGCTCCTACTTAAGCCCAAACTAGCCTACCAGGCCAGACGGGAGCGAGGTAGAGGGGTGCAGCAGCTGGCCGATATCCTCATACCGGCCATTGACCTGGTGGGTGAGGACCGCGGGCGTTTCCAGAACTTCGTAGACTTCTTCGAGGCCATCCTGGCCTATCACACCGCCGCCGGCGGACAGTAAGGAGGAACAATCATGACAGAGAAAGTGGATCTGTTCGGACGCATTTTCGTGCGAGGCAAGATCAAGGCCATCACTGGCCTGCACATCGGCGGCTCGCCGACGGCCCTGGCCATCGGCGCGGTGGACAACCCGGTCATCCGCGACACCCTGACCGGTCGGCCCTACATCCCCGGCTCCAGCGTGCGGGGCAAGATGCGCTCCCTGTGGGAGAAGATGACCGGCGTGCGCCAGAACTGGCCCATCGGCAAAGGGGTCAAAATCCACGTCTGCGAAAGGCGGACCCAGTACGAGAAGTGCCCCGTCTGCCAGATCTACGGTGTGCCGGGGCAACTGGAGGCCTCCTTCCCCACCCGCTTGGTGATGCGCGATGCTTTCCTCTCCGAAGAGAGCGAGGAAGAGCTGCGAGTCCGGGCCAAGACCGATCTGCCTTACACCGAGGTCAAATGGGAGGCGGCCATTGACCGGGTGACTTCGGCGGCGGTGCCGCGCCAGATGGAGCGCGTGCCGGCCGGAGCGGTCTTCGATGGCTTCGAGTTGGTCTTCTCGGTCTACGATGAAGGCGATCTGGACCGCTTTGTCAACGTCTTCGAGGCTATGCAACTGCTGGAGGACGACTACCTGGGCGGGTTGGGTTCCCGGGGCAGTGGCAAAGTCGTCTTCGAGAACCTGACCATCAGCGTCCGCTCGCGCAGGGACTATGGGGACGAGAAGGCGTGGGGGGAGATTCCTCAGGCCACCGAGGAGAAAACCCAGGTCAGCCTGGTGCTGGAAAAAGCCAACCGGGAGGCGCTGACTGCCTGGCTTAAGAGTGAGATCACGTTCGGGCCTTACGGCGCCTAGGGGGTGAACCATGCAAGCGATGGCTTACCCTCTACAACCGCGCGCCCCCTTTCACTTCGGCGTGCGCGGGGTGGGGGTGGAGGCAACGACGCTGACGGCTCCCTCCGACACCCTCTTCTCCGCCCTCTGCATCACGCTGCGCGAACTGCACGGTCAGGAGGAACTGGAGCGGTTCCTGGACCGGTTCCCAACGCCAGATCATCCCGAGCGGGAGCCGCCGTTCCTTCTCTCCGCCGGTCTCCCCTACGCGGGGGAGGTCTGCTTCTACCCCCGCCCTCTCCTGCCGGTGCCGGGCCTGGAGGACAACCCCGCAGAGCAGAAGAAGCAGAAAAAGATCACCTTTGTCTCCGAGACGGTCTTTCGGGCCTGGGTGGGCGGCGGGGACGTCCTGTCTTACTATTCCCCCGACAATCTGCTCCACGGCGACCGGGTCTGGGTGACGGATGACGAGCGGGCCGGGCTGACGGACCGGTTCCTCGACGAAGATACCGGGCGGGTGCGGATGTGGGCCGTTGGCGACGTACCCCGGGTGACGGTGGACCGGGTCACCAGCGCCTCCTCCGTCTACCAAGCGGGGCAGGTCCGCTTCGCCCCCGGCGCGGGACTCTATGTCCTGGTGGCGTGGCGGGACGACGGGTGGCGCGACCGCTTCTGGGAGGCCCTCCAGGCGCTGGGCGACGCCGGCCTGGGAGGGGAGCGGAGCAGTGGGTACGGCCTCTTCACGCCGCTGGCGCCGCAACCGGTGGACCTGCCGGATGTTGATGGGGCCGGCCGCTGGACGACCCTCTCCCTCTGCTGGCCGCTCCCCGGCCAGGAGGGAGTGCTACAGGGACAGACCGCCTACCGGCTGGGGATGCGCCGGGGCTGGATGGGCTCTCCAGACGGCCGCAACCTCCGCCGCAAGCAGGTGGCGATGCTGGAACCCGGATCGGTGCTGCGCACATTGCCCGACCGGACCGTCTACGGTGGGCTGGCCAATGTGACTCCCGAGGTGTTTGAGACACACGAGGTATGGCGGTACGGGTTGGCCCTGCCGGTGGGCTACCGCCGGGCGGAAGGAGGGAGGGGCGATGGCTGATCTGCGCACCGAATGGACCGTTGAGGTAGAGACCCTCTCCCCGCTGCACATCGGCAGCGGGACCGAACTGATGCTGGGCTACGACCTGGTTCCCCACCAGGGGCGGACCTACCGGGTGGATGAGGACGCCCTCCTGGAGGCGATGCTGGTCCGGGCGGAGGAGAGAGGGACGGACGCCGTCAACCGGGTGCTGATGGGGCGACCGGCGGCGGAACTCCTGACCCCCTCCGACTTCGACGACTCGGCCCTCTTCCGCTATGTCCTGCAAGGAGAGCCGGGCAAGACAGAGGGGAGGGTCCCGGAGCAGATCAAAGATGTCTATGATCGACCCTACCTGCCCGGCTCGTCGCTCAAGGGAGCGTTGCGCACGCTGCTGGCCTGGGGCATCTACGCTGGCCAGAAGCGCAAGCCCGATCTGGGCAAGCTGAAGCGGAGCCGCTCCTGGGCTGCACAGCCGTTGGAGCAGGAGCTCTTCGGGCGGGA
>DQUX01000010.1 GCA_015662065.1 Anaerolineales bacterium
GGTGGGGTGCTGGACGGAGTTGTGGTGGGTGCTGATGGCGGGGGGGGCGGCTCCTCCGCCCGGCAGCAGCCCATCAGCAGCGCGCCCAGTGCGGCGACGATCCCCCGCAGAAACCGTCTGCGGCTCATTCCCCTTCTCATCCGGCCCTCCTCTGGCCCCTATCGGTCCGGGCCCGCTCATAAACCCCCGCCAACCTCAGTGCCCCGGCCTCCCAACTGTGATGCGCCTCCACGTACCGCCTCCCCTTGGCCGAGAGCCGCGCTGCAAGTGCCGGATCGGAGAGGATGTCCAGGATGGCGCGGGCCATCTCCTCTGCCCCATCTGCCACCAGTAGCTCCCGCCCCCGCCCAGCCTCCAGCGCGGCACAGCCGGCAGAGGTGCTGACCACTGGCGTTCCCATCGCCATTGCCTCCAGTACCTTGTTCTGTATCCCCACCGCGTAGCGGGCCGGACAGACCGCGACGGCTGCCCTCGCTAGGTACGGCCTCAGGTCCTCTACGTACCCGGTCACCTCGATCCGCCCGTCCATCGCCAGCCGGCGCACCGCTTCTGGTGGGTCCTTCCCCACGATCTGGAACCGCAACGCGGGGTTACAGTTCCAAATGCGGGGTAGCACCTCTCGCGCAAAATAAAGCACGGCGGCGACATTGGCGTGGTAGCTCATCTTTCCGGTGAAAATCACCGTTGGGCTTCGGGCTTCGGGCTTCGGGTTTGGGGGAGGCCGAAAGTACGCCAGATCCACCCCGTTGGTCACCACGGTGATGTCCGCCGCCCGCGCTTCCGACGGCAGGTAGCGACGGGCCAGCCGCTCCAATGCCTCCTTATCCCGTTGGGAGGTGACCACGACCTGATGGTATCGGGTGAGGAGCTGCGCTTCGTACCGACGGGTGCGGGCCAGGTCCAGTGCCGTCATCAGCCGGGAGCGGAGCTGTGCCCCCTCTTGGGCTGCCTGCTCGAAGAGGAGGGAGATGCAGTCCACTGAATCGTACACCGTCGGCATCCCCCGGACCGCCTGCACCAGCCGGGCTGCCCGCAGATGCTCGATGTGCACGACGTCGAAAGGCTCCTCCCGCACCAGCTCCCCCAGCCGACGCTCCATCGCCGGATGGTAGGCGTAGACCGCCTGCAGTGGCTCGCGGGTGGGGAGCGCCCACAGACTGTTGGACAGGGAGCGGGCCAGGGGGATGGGGAAGATCTCCACGCGCACACTCCACTCCCTCAATATGTCGGCCTGATCCCACTCCTCGGCCGAGGTGGAGGCCGCTGTGAGGAGGGTGACGCGGTGGCCCAACCCCACCAGCGCCCGGATCAGGTTGTAGGGGCGGGTGCGGATAGGGGAGGGGACGTAGGGAGTGACGTAGAGAATGTGCATGGGGCGTCGCTTACTGTCTGTCGCCTGGCGGTTGCTGTCGCCAGCGATGGGGGATTCGTAGCTTGGCCCGGACCGCGGCCACCACCTCCGGCGACGCCGCCACCTTAAGCCGGGAAAGGGCCTCCTCGCGGCTCATATACCCCTCTCGGACCAGGCTGGCCAGCTCCATCACGTAGGGGTGATACCCCATCTGCTCCAGGTGGACCTGGTTGGCGAAGCTGTTGAGCAGACAGTTAGTGGAGTTGGGGTCGGTATCCTGGGGCCGTTGCCATCCCAGACCCTCGATGCGGCGCAGGGCGCTGGCCTCGTCGTACTCCAGGAAGCCCAGCGGGGAGACGTTGTAGGGCATCTCCTGGGCCGTCTCCAGGTGGCGCTCCTGGGGGAAGTAGGGCTGGACCTTTCCGTCGGTCGCTTTCTGTAGGGGGGCCATGGCTGCCCGGAGGAAGGTCCGCAGCATGGAGGGGTTGGTTCGGAAGAGGGCGGAGGAGAGGGGGGCCTGCCCCGGTGACCAGCCGTAGGCCAGCAGCGGGATCTCCCTCTCCAGGGCTAGGCGCAGGCCGATGCCCTTCGCTAGGGCCATGCAGGTGTTGCAGATACCGCTGGCCCGTTCCAACGCCCGCGGCGGGTAGATGTCCGATTGAATGGAGGCGACGAAGAGCTGGCGCAGGAGGTCGAAGCGAGGCTTGGTGAGGATGTAATCCACCCCCAGGTTCTCGGCGACCACGCGGATGTTCTTCAGGGCGGTCGGGGAGATAAAGCCGTTGTCAAAGGTGAAGGCCAGCACGTGCAGGCCGAACTGTTTCTTGAGCAGCCAGAGGGTGTAGGTGCTGTCTTTCCCCCCGCTCCAGGCCATCAGGCAATGGTAGCCCGGTCGGGGACGGATCTGTTCGACCAGCTCCTCGAACCGCGCCCGGAGGCGGGCCTTCCGCTCAGTCCGCTTCTCGGGGCCGGGCTGGCGACGGCAGAACTGACAGGTCCCCGCCTCATCAAAGTGAATGCCGGGGAAGGTCTCCGGCAGGATACAGCGGGTGCAGCGCTTTACGGGCTTCGTCTGTTGCTCCATCAGGTAGGGTCGCTTTCTTTCTTTCGGTGTACATACCGGGCCAGTTGCGTGACCGAGTCGAAGTTCTCGGGCAGGATCTCCTCGTCCTCAACGGAGATGTCGAAGGTCTCCTCGATGAACATCACCAGCTCAAGGACGCCAGTGGAATCCACGATGCCCTCCTCAAGGAATGAGGCATCGTCGGGAAGCTGGCTCTCGTCGTCGGTGAAGAGGAAGCTCTCGAGGATGTAGCGTCGGATTGTGGCCTCTACGGATGTCGTTTGTACGGACATACTGTAACCCTCCCCGAATCGAACCGCAAGGAGCGCGAAGGGCGCAAAGTTTCCTTCGGTTCCTACGGAACTGTGTAAGTCGGAAGTATTGTACGGGATGGGGGTAGGTATCGAGTGACGAGAATCATAGAAAGGGGCTAGAGGCAGGCTGGGAGTTGGGAAGGGGGTGGGGAATCTCTAGTCAAATTTCAAGCTCTTCGTTACCGGACTCTGACGAAGGATTCCTACCATGGGGGGAGCCTGTCGGGCTATTTCTGGCGGGCGGCGGGTTACGAGGGCAAGGGGAGGAGGGAGAAGGGGGATATGGAGGGGATCAGGCGGTATCTGGAGGGGGTACGGCGGACGCTGGGGGAGCTGCCGGAGGAGCGGATTGGGGAGGTGGTGGACGTCCTGCTGA
>DQUX01000334.1 GCA_015662065.1 Anaerolineales bacterium
CCAATGGACCTGTTCACGAAGTGTCGGGCGTTTACCCAAGCTAAGGAACTTCGTGCCATTGGCCTTTATCCTTATTTCATTCCCCTTACCGACAGCGAGGGCCCGGTGGCCTGGGTGGGGGACCACCGTCTCATCATGGTTGGTTCCAACAATTATCTGGGCCTCACGATGCATCCAAAGGTACGGGAGGCGGCACGGGAGGCCATCCGGCGGTATGGGACCAGTTGTACCGGCTCCCGTTTTCTCAACGGCACGCTGGAGTTGCACCTGGAGCTGGAACGTCGTCTGGCGGAGTTTGTGGGGAAGGAGGCGGCGTTGGTCTTCTCCACCGGCTACCAGACCAACGTAGGGACGATCTCGGCGCTGGTGGGGCGGGGGGATTTCGTGGTGACGGATAAGGAGGACCATGCCAGCATTCTGGATGGCTGTCGCCTCTCCTTTGGCCAGATGCGTCGCTTCCCCCACAACGACACCGCGGGGTTGGAGCGGGTGCTGTCGCGCCTGCCGGAGGAGGCCGGCCGGCTGGTCGTGGTGGACGGGGTCTTTAGCATGGGAGGCGACATTGCCCCCCTGCCCGAGCTGGTCGCTGTCTGTCGGAAGTACAACGCCCGGCTGATGGTGGACGATGCTCACTCCGTTGGCGTGCTGGGCGAGGGTCGGGGGACGGCGGCGCACTTCGGCGTGACCGATCAGGTAGACCTGATTATGGGCACTTTCAGCAAGTCCTTTGCCAGCCTGGGGGGCTTCATCGCTGGCGACGCCGATGTCATCCACTACATCCAGCACCACGCCCGCTCCCTCATCTTCAGCGCCAGCATCGTCCCGGCCAACGCCGCCGCCGCCCTGGCCGCGCTGGAGGTGATGATCGAGGAGCCCCATCGAGCGCAGCGGGTGATAGAGATCGGCGATCGGATGCGGCAGGGGTTTCGGGACCTGGGCTTCGACGTGGGCGACAGCCAGACCCCCATCGTGCCGGTCGTTTTCGGAGAGGATATGCTGACCTTCCGGGCGTGGAAGATGCTCTTCGACGGGGGGGTCTACACCAACCCGGTCATCTCCCCGGCGGTGCCCGAGGGGCAGGCTCTCCTGCGCACGTCGTACATGGCCACCCACACCGACGAGCACCTGGACTTTGTGCTGGAGGCGTTTGCGAAGGTGGGACGGGCGCTGGGGGTTATCTAGACCTCCGTCCGCTTCCACCGCCCTAGGCGGAACCAGAGGGCAAAGAGCAGGCCGTTGGCCAGGTTGGCAATGGCCCGGCCCCACCAGATACCGGTGGTCCCCAGCAGCAGCCAGCGGGAGAGGCCGTAGGAGAGAGGAAGCTCCATCCCCCACAGGGTGAGCAGGTTGACCGCCATCGCGGGTACCGTGTTGCCCGCCCCGTCGAACCCCCGCGCCAGCGCCACGCCCACCGCGCTGGCGACCAGTGTGGGAGCGATAAGGCGCAGACACTCGACGCCGAACCCCACCACCTCGGGGGTGGGATCGAACAGGGCCACCAGGGGACGGGCGAAGGCGAAGAGAAGGCCCGCCGCCACGGCCATATATCCGGCGGAGTAGCCGCTTACCCACCAGGCGCTCCGCTCCGCCCGCCGGGGCTTGCGCGCTCCCAGGTTCTGCCCCACCAACGTCGCGGCGGCATTGCCCAGCCCGAAGGCCGGGATGAGGGCGATCAAGAGCATCCGGTTTGCTACCCCGTACCCCGCCATAGCGAACGTGCCGTAGGCCCCGATCAGCCCCACGATGACCAGCCGGGAGGAGGAGCGCAGGGTCATCTGGACTGTGCTGGGCAGGGCGATGCGGATGATACGGCCCATCAGGGGGAGATCCGGCCGCAGGTTCCGCAGGTTGATGCCAATGCGCGCCCGACCGCGCAGGAGGACCGCCATCTGTAGCGCTAGGCCCGCCCCGAAGCCCAGGACGAAGGCCCAGGCGGAGCCGGTGACCCCCAACGCCGGCAGGGGGCCCCACCCGAAGACCAACGCCGGCTCCAGCAGGACAGTGGTGGCCGTGACCAGGAAGAGCACCACCATCGCCATCCGGGCCTCCCCCGCGCCGCGAAGCATAGCGTTGATGACAAAGACCAGGATGAGGGTGAACATCCCCCCGAATGCGACCCGGAGGTAGGCCAATCCCAGGGGCAGCACATCGGTGCCGGCCCCCAACAGCACCAGAAGCGGGCGGGCCAAGGCCAGCCCCAGACCGCCCAGCCCCAGCGATACGATGAATCCCAGGAGGATGGTCTGCCAGGTGGCGTGCTCCGCCGCCGCCCGGTTCCGCTCGCCGACCCGTCGGGCTACCACCGCCATCCCGCCAATGCCCAGCCCGTTGGCCAGGCTGTTGACCACCCAGCGGATGGTGATGCTGATGGTCACCGCCGCCAGCGCCGCCGACCCCAACTGCCCGACCCAGTAGGTGTCCAGCACCTGGGTCACGTTGAGGATGCCGGTCTCCAGCATCATCGGCAGGGCCAGGTGCCAGATGCTCCCGTGCAGGCTGCCGCCGGTGAGGTCCCGGCCTCCCGGTGTGTGCGCGTTGGTCTCTTGGGTATCTATGTCTGCCTCCTGGCCTCCCGCCTTATCGTCACTTGTTGCCCGTGAGGCGCAGCGCTTGCGTGAATCGTTCCTGGAAGTTGGGGTGTACGGTCAGCTCGACGTACTCTACCCGACGGGCGATGCGGGCTGCCCGTTCCCGCTCCGCTTGGGAGACCAGCGCCATCCGCGCGCCGGTCCCGGCCACGTTCCCCACCTGTTCGAACCGTTCCAGGGGGATCGCGGGCAACATCCCGATGAAGACCGCCCCTTTTGTGTCAATGTAGGTGCCGAAAGCCCCGGCCACGATCACCCGCTGGACCTCATCCTCCTGTATCCCCGCTTCCTCCAAAAGCACCTGCCATCCGGCAGCGATGGCCGCTTTGGCCAGTTGGACCTCGCTCACGTCCTTGCGGCTGAGGGTGATGGCCTGCCCTAGCCCGGAGGTCTCCGCCGGGACCAGGGCGAACTCCGGCCCGTATTGGCCCGGGTGCACCCGAGGGTCCGCCGCCATCCTGCCCCGATCGCCGAGCACCCCCGCCCGACGCAGCTCGGCCACCGCGTCCAGGATCCCCGAGCCGCAGATGCCTACCGGCGGCCGGCCCTCCACCGCCTCCCAGAAGACCTCCCCTCCGATGAGCCGCACCCGCTCGATGGCCCCGGGTGCCGCCCGCATGCCGAAGCGTATATGGGCCCCCTCGAAGGCCGGACCGGAGGCGGTGGAGCATGAAAGGAGCCGTCCGTTCGCCGCCAGGCAGATCTCCGTGTTCGTGCCGATGTCCAGGAGCAGCGTGGGGACGTCCGCCTCATTCGTCCGCGTCGCCAGCAGCGCCGCCACGTGGTCCGCTCCCACGAATCCGGCCACGTTGGGCAGTAGGTAGATCACCGCCCCAGGGGCCAGGTCCAGCCCTACCTCCCGCGCTCGAACCTCCAGCGGCCCGCTCTCCACCGGCACGTAGGGGGCCAGCCCCAGGGACCGGGTGGGGAGGCCCAGGAAGAGGTGGTGCATAGCTGTATTCCCCACCACCACTGCCTCCACCACCTGGTCTGTCTGGGCCTCGGCCTCGGTGCAGAGACGTTGCAGGAGGTCGCCGATCCCCCTCGCCGCCGCTTCCTGCAGCCGTCGGGCTCCCTCCGGCTCCTGCATCCCGTAGGTGATGCGGGCCATCACGTCCTCGCCATAGGCGAGTTGGGGGTTCATCTCCCCCGCCGATGCCAGCGTCCGTCCTGTCTCCAGATCCAGCAGGTAACCGGCCAGCTTGGTCGTCCCCAGGTCCACCGCCAGTCCCAGGAGGGGGGTGTCCGGCGGCAGCAGCGCCACCACCTCGTCGCCCCGGACGGCCGCCCGTGCCCGCCAGCCCCATTCCCTCAGGCGGGAGGGGGTTGTCTGCAGCACCGCCAGGTCGAAGCGGACGGCCCGGCCCAGTTTCTCCCGCAGGCGGGCCGCATCGGAGCGCGGGTCTGCCAGGCTGGCCGGGTCCAGCTCCAGGTCGTGGGCGACCACCTCCGGGTCCGGCGCGACGGGGGTCTGTCGGCCCTCCACCTGAACGCGCTGGCTGGCGGTGAGGGAGTCGGGGGGGATCAGGACATGCAGGTCGGCCAGGACCTGGGCCTGGCAGGCCAGGCGGGCTCCCCGGCCAAGCTCTGCCGCGTCCAATCTCTCCGTCTCGGTGGAGGTCGGCGGGGAGAGGGCGGTGCGGCTTTCAGGGGGGATCACCACCCGGCAGGTCCCGCAGGCCCCCAGCCCGCCGCAGACGCCGCTGAGGCCCACGCCCAGTCGGCGGGCGGCCTCCAGCAAGGTGGTGCCCCTGGGGAGCCGGCCTTTGCGGCCCAGGGGCTGGAAGATGATAGTTACGCTCATTCCTCCGGCACCGGCGCGGCGGGGCTGACACGGCGGATTTTCTCGATCAGCCGCTCCCGCTCGGCCGGATCGGTCGTCTGCGCCAGCCGCTGGCGCAGGTAGCGCAGCTTCCGCTTCCGTCGCCGTCGTCGAGCCAGTTTGCGATCCTTTTCTGTCCGCATACTTTCTCCTCTGTTGACGCAGAAACTCGCCACTATGCTCTGAGGGGGTCTGCGACCCCCGACTTGGGCTGAAAAAGGTAGTCTCCGGCCGGAGACGCGGGTCATAGACCCGCCGGGAGCCTGACTTCACTGTGCTCTGAGGGGGTCTGCGACCCCCGACTTGGGCTGAGAACGGTAGCCTCCGGCCGGAGACGCGGGTCATAGACCCGCCGGGAGCCTGACTTCACTGTGCTCTGAGGGGGTCTGTGACCCCCGACTTGGGCCGAAAAAGGTAGCCTCCGGCCGGAGACGCGGGTCATAGACCCGCCGGGAGCCTGACTTCACTGTGCTCTGAGGGGGTCTGCGACCCCCGACTTGGGCCGAAAATTGTCAAGCTACTCAGACTATTGTACCGTGGGTTGCGCGGGGGGGCAAGAGTTCACTTTGGCCGTTCGGCCAGCGTCACTTTCACCGTCATCTCCTGACCGTCGCGGATCAGCGTCACCTCCACCGTATCCCCCACCTGCGTCTCCGTTTCCAGATAGACGGTCAGCTCCTTGAAGCCGGCGACAGGCTCGCCGTTGATGGCGGTGATGATGTCCCCGCCCAGGGGGAGCCGGTAGCGGCCGAAGCGCACCACCCGGGCGGCGCCCTGGATGCCGGCCTCCTCCGCCGGGCTGGCCGGCGCCACCTGAGTGACCAGCAGCCCCTCATCCACCGGTACCTCCATCCCGGCCTCCCGGAGGAGTCGGGCTCCCTCAGCGTCGAAGGGGGCCAGATACACCCCCAGCCAGGGATGGGGATAGCGGCCGTGGGCGATCAACTGGGGCACTACCCGGCACACGGTGTTGGAGGAGACGGCGAAGCCAATCCCCGCCGAGGCCCGGCTGGGGCTGATGATCTGGGAGTTCACCCCGATAACCCGCCCTTGGAGATCCAGCAGCGGCCCGCCGGAGTTGCCGGGGTTGATGGCCGCGTCGGTCTGGATCGCCTCGCCGATGAAGCGACCGTCGGGGCTCTCGATGATGCGGCCCAGGGCGCTGATCACCCCCACCGTCAGTGTGCCCTCCTGCCCAAAGGGGTTGCCAATGGCGACGACGAACTGCCCCACCCGCAGTTGGTCGGAATCCCCCAGCGGGATCGGATCGGGCAGGTTTTCCGCCTCGATGCGCAGCACGGCCAGGTCGGTGGAGGGGTCCGTCCCCACGATCTCCGCCTCGTAGACCTCGCCGTTGGCCAGGGCCACCGACACCGACTCGGCGTTCTCCACCACGTGATAGTTGGTGACGATGTGCCCCTCGGCGTCGTAGAGAAAGCCGGAGCCGCTTCCACCCTCCTGGGGGATGGGCTGCATAAAGAAGTCATAGGCGATGATCCGGGTGGTGATATTGACCACCGCCGGGGCCGCCCGATCGTACACGGCCTCCACCTGAGCTTCCAGCACGTTGGCGGGCTCCGTCGTTGGCACGGGCGTCGCCAGGGGTGGGGCGGTCGTCGGC
>DQUX01000328.1 GCA_015662065.1 Anaerolineales bacterium
ACGGTCTGCGGGCTGTGAGACACCGTCAAAGGCACATCCAACTCCTCGGCCAGAAGCCGTCTCAGGCAGGGGTTATAGGCCACGCCGCCGGCGAAGACGAACCGCTCCCGCACGCCCACCCGGCGCACCATCGCGCCGAGGCGCCTAGCGATGGCCCGATGGATCCCAAGCGCCACGCACCGGCTATCCTCCCCTCGCCCGATGAGGGAGACAACCTCAGACTCGGCGAAGACGGTGCAGACGCTCGAGATCTGGACCGGCTCCCCCTCAGCAGCCAGCGCGTGCTCGCCGAACCGGTCGACGTTCAGCCCCAGCGCTCGGGCCATGTTCTCCGGGAACCGCCCCGTCCCGGCAGCGCAACGGTCGTTCATCTCGAACCGGACCACCTGTCCGTCCGGCCCGACGAGGATGACCTTGCTGTCCTGCCCGCCGACGTCGAGCACGGTCCGGACATCGGGATACAGATGATAGGCGCCGATGGCGTAAGCCCTTGATCTCGGTGATCACCTCGTCGGCCGGCGCGTGTTCGGCGGCCAGGTGCCGTCCGTACCCGGTAGCGACCAGCCAGTCGTAGGCCTGCCCCTGGATCAGCGCGAGCGCGTTGGCCAACGGATCGGCACCTGTGTTCACCACCTCCTCCCGCCTCACCCGATCGCCGTCCCATTCCACCAGCGCAATCGTCCGCGATCCGATGTCCAGACCTGCCACCCACATCCTCAATCCCTGCCCCCTGCTTCCTGCCTCTCGCCTTTTCTTACAACGTCTCCACGAACGCCTCAATGCGCGTCCTCAGCCGCCCGGCCTGCTCCTCCGTGTAGTCGCCCTCCAGCACCAACACCGGGATGCCGGCATCCTGGAGCGCCTTCTGCACCCGCACGGCCTCCAGGTTGTACGGCTGGCAGAAGGAGAGCGAGAAATGGATGACGCCGTCGATCTCGTACTCCTTCACCATCCGCAGGATGTCGTCGATGCGGTCGTCGTTGGGGGTGAAACAGGCGCAGTTGGTCTGGAGTTGGCGGTCGGCGATGGCGACCAACTGGTCCTCGACGCTGGCGTCCCGTATCGGCGTCTCCCCGCTGGCCACCAGGCGGGTCCCTGTACAACTCTCCTCGGCCACCATCACCGCGCTCGTCCCTTCGATGAGCATAGGGATGGTCCAGAAGGGTATGGGCATCGGCGTGCCGGTGTAGAGGATGCGCTTGGCGTCGGGCGGAGCCACCCCCTCGCCCGCCTGCACGCGCGCTTCCAGTTCGTCACACAGTTCGTTGGTCTTCTCGGCAAAGCGCGCCGGATCGTCGTAGAAACTGATCTGCGTCACCAGCAGCGCGTCCAGGCCGCTGATGGGCGCCGGACGCGCTTTGCGGATCTCGAAGAGCCGCCGCAATGCCGCCCGCTTGCGGTTGATCAGCCGAGTGGCGTCGGCCAGGCTCTCCGCTGTGATCGAATTCCCCGTGACCTCCTCCACCTTCCTCACAAAGCGATGCAACTCGCTGATCCACAGGGCACGGTCGGCGGCCGTGCGGCTGTTGGGAAGGTCCATCACGTAGGTAGGGATGTGCTCGTCAAGAATCTCCCAGGTCTTCTTCTTAACCGTCGCAGGTTGTCTCACCGACAATGAGGTCCGCCGCCTGGAAATAAGGGCAGATACGGCCGAGTTTGAGACCGAGGTAGTCTCCCTCTTGAGTGTTGGTACTGCTTGCCCATCCCGCCGGGCGCTGAACCGCCCGGCTCAGTCGGCAAAGCCCCCTTCGGGGGCCGGC
>DQUX01000395.1 GCA_015662065.1 Anaerolineales bacterium
GAGGGGGTGGAACGATGACCGATCCCGACGCACTGCGGGAAGCGATACTTCAGCGGCTCTCCTCCGTCATCGATCCGGAGACAGGGGTCGATGTGGTACGAATGCGGCTGATCGAAGACCTGGAGGTGGACGAAGAGGGCGTGGTCCGGTACAAATTCCGTCCCTCCTCCCCTCTCTGCCCCATCGCGATACCGCTGGCGCTCTCCATCCGGGAAGCGGTGGCCGGGGTGGAGGGGGTGGCCCGGCAGGAGATCGGGGTGGTTGGCTATATCAAGGCCGAGGAGTTGAACGCCCTGCTGCGGGAACCGGTCGAGGCAGGTTAGCGCGGCTCGGACGCAGATTTCCGCCGGCTTCGTCCACGGGTCCCCCTTCCCTCGGATGTTGGTGCTGCTTCGCCCGGCCCGCCGGACGCCGAACCGTCCGGCTGGAAGCCAAACCCTCCTCATTCGACTCTCCTTCTCTCCGCTCATTGGTGGCTTCTCCATTTTGGATTATAATGGGTGTAGAGTTGAGACGGCGCCTACTACCTGTATGCCACGTACACCTCGGGGAAATGGCAATGGGCGATGTGACCAAGCGAAAGCGGAATGAGGAGGTTGCCAAGTCCATCCCTTTGCGTCTCCTGATTCTCGAGGACCGACCGGATGACGCCGAGTTGATGGTGCATGCGCTGCGACGAGCGGGGTTCAAGCCCGATTGGCGGCGGGTGGAGACCGAGGCGGACTACCTCGCCCAGTTGCACGAGGGGCTCGATCTGATCCTCGCGGATTATCACCTGCCTCGATTCAATGCCCTGCGAGCGCTGCGCCTGTTGCAGGAGCGCGGGCTGGACATCCCCTTCATCGTCGTCACCGGCGCGATCGGCGAGGAGGCGGCGGTGGAGTGTATGAGGCGGGGCGCTACTGACTACCTGCTCAAGGATCGGTTGGCGCGGTTGGGGCTGGCGGTGATGGGCGCGCTCCAGCAGAAGCGGCTCCGCGATGAGAGGCGACAGGCCCAGGAGGCGCTGCGGGAGAGTGAGGAGCAGTTCCGCTCTGTGGTGGAGCACTCCCACGCCGGGATTCTCATCGTGGACGCTGCCTACCGGTTCGTCTACGTGAACGACGAGCTGTGCCGGATCCTGGGGTATCCCCGCGAGGAGGTGATCGGCGAGGACTTCCGGAGGTTCCTCGATGAGGAGAGCAAGGCGATAGTCGCAGAGCGGTATGTCCGCCGGCAGAGGGGGGAAGCAGTCCCGCCCAGGTACGAGTTCAATATCATCCGGAAGGATGGGGAGAAACGGCGGGTAGAAATTCGTTCGACCGTGATCAGGGATTCCGCAGGGAATGTGCGGACGGTGGCCCAGATCCTGGATATCACCGAGCGGAAGCGGGCGGAGGAGGCGTTACGTCATTATGCCCGGCGGTTGGAGGTCCTGCGCGAGATCGACCAGGCCATCCTGGCGGCCCAGTCGCCGGAGGAGATCGCTCGGGCCGCCCTGGCCCGCATCCGACAACTGGTGCCCTGCCAGCGGGCCAGTGTGGCGTTGTTCGACTTTCAGGCCGACGTGGGCGCGGTGCTTGCTGTCCATGTCAACGGTGAGACGAGGATCGGAGCAGGAACGCGCGTTTCGCTAGGGGAGTTTGGATCCGTTGAGAGGCTCCGGCAGGGCCAGGTCGGTGTAGTGGAAGATGTCCTGACCCGTCCCCAACGGACGCCGCTGGAGGAGATGTTGCTCGCTGAAGGGGTGCGCTCCTACATCAATGTGCCTTTGGTTGTCCATGGCAAGTTGATCGGCTCCCTCAACGTGGGGGCGGATCGTCCCAATGCTTTTTCCCCCGCTCATATGGAGGTCGTCCGGGAGGTGGCCGACCAACTGGCGGTCGCCATCCAGAATGCCCGGTTGCTGGAGGACGAGCGCAGGCGCAGCGCGGAATTGGAGGCTCTGCGCCAGGCCAGCCTCCACCTGACCTCCAGCCTGGATCTGCAGTCGGTGCTGGAGACGATCGTCGAACATGCCCTCCGACTGATGTCCGCCGATGATGCCCACATTTTCCTCTATGATGGGGAGCGGTTGACCTTTGGCACTGCTCTGTGGGCGGGGGAGGTTCAGCGGGAGCCCTATGCCGAGCCTCGGCAGGACGGCCTGACCTATACGGTTGCCCGCACCGGGGAACGGATCGTCGTCTCCGATGTGAACAGCCATCCCCTCTTCCAGGACTGGCAGTGGGGCGGGGCGATCATCGGCCTGCCGCTGTGGGTCGGCGAGCAGGTGGTCGGGGTGATGAACATCGCCTTCGAGGAGCCGCGGGCCTTCGACGAGAAGGAGCTGAATGTGCTGCAACTGCTGGCCGACCAAGCGGCCATCGCCATTCACAATGCCCGCCTGCACCAGCAGGTGCGCCGCCACGCCGAGGAGCTGGCCACCGCTCTCGCCCGCTTGCAGGAGCTGGACCGACTCAAGAGCGAGTTTGTCCAGAACGTCTCCCACGAGCTGCGCTCCCCGCTGGCCCTGATCCGGGGGTACGCGGAGCTTTTGAGCAGTGGCGAGTTAGGGGAATTGGACCCGCGGCAGCGGGGGCCAGTGGAGATCATCGTCCGGCGGGCGCGGATGTTGGGGGAGCTGGTGGAGGACATCACTCTCATTCTAGGGGCGGAGGCGCGGCCGCTGGAGCGGGTGCCGGTGGCGCTGGACGAGCTGGCCCGGGCGGCGGTGGAGGATTTCCGGGTGGCCGCCGAGGAGTCCGGGTTGGCGCTGGAGGCGGAGATCGCCCCCGACCTGCCGCCGGTGGGCGGCGGGGCCGTCTACCTGCGCCGGGTACTGGACAATCTGCTCAGCAACGCGGTCAAGTTCACCCCTGCAGGTGGCATCGTCACCGTGCGGATGTGGCAGGAAGAAGCGTCTGTGATCCTGCAGGTTTCCGACACCGGCATCGGCATACCGCCGGAGCATCAGGGTCGCATCTTCGAACGGTTCTACCAGGTGAATGGGAGCATCCGACGCCGTCACGGTGGGATGGGACTGGGGTTGGCGTTGGTGAGAGAGGTAGTGGAGGCGCTGGGGGGGACGGTCGGCTTGGAGAGCGAGGTGGGCAAGGGGAGCACCTTCACCGTGACCCTGCCCGTCTTCTCTGAAGCGTAGGACCCCGGCCTATTCTCCGGCTCCCGCGGCCTCGCCCAACTCCTGGTTGAGGATCCCTGCCTCGGCCATCAGTCGCAGGGTCTCCTGGGCCTCTTCTTCGTCCAGCCGGCTGATGGCGAAGCCCACGTGGACGATGACGTAATCGCCTACCTGCGCCTCCGGCACGTAGGCCAGGCAGACCTCCCGGGTCACGCCGCCGAAGTCCACCTTGCCCATCCGCATCAGTGGGTTGTCATCTACTTCTGTGATCCGTCCGGGGATTCCCAAGCACATCTCAGTTGTGCTCCTTGTACGCTTTCACTTCCCCCCGCAGCCAGTCCAACCAGGCCTCCAGCCCCTCACCGGTCTTGCAGGAGAGGGGGAAGAAGGCCAGGCCGGGGTTGAGGGTCTCCACCCCGCGCCGGAAGTAGGCCACGTCGAAATCGAAGGCTGCCAGTACGTCTATCTTGTTCAGCACCAGCGCGTTCACGCCCCGGTACATCGGGGGATACTTGTACGGCTTGTCGTCCCCCTCCGGCACGCTGGCGATCAGCACGTCCCGGTGGGCTCCCAGCTTGAAGGCCGCCGGGCAGACGAGGTTGCCCACATTCTCCACGATCAGCAGGTCCAAGGATTCCAGCGGCAGTTGCGGCAATGCGCTTTGGAGCATCGCCGCGTCCAGGTGACAGGTACCGCCGGTGTTAACCTGTACCGAGGGGACGCCCAGGGCTGCCACCCGGTCGGCGTCCAATGTGGAGGCCAGGTCGCCATCCACCGCGCCGATGCGGAACTCCTCCCGCAGCGCCTCGATGGTGCTGGTGATGAGGCTGGTCTTGCCGGCGCCGGGGGAGGCCATCAGGTTGATGGTGAAGACCCCTGCCCCGTCCAGCCGGGCGCGGTTGGCGGCGGCCAGCTGGTCGTTGGCGCTCAGGATCTGTTCGACGACGGGCACACGGGTAGTCATCTGTGTCCTCCGTATCTCCGTGGTAGAAGGGGATCACGCGGGCTGGGCCGACCGGATCAGCCCCAGCCGGCGCAGTACTTTCCTTGGGGTAGCCCGGCGGGCCCGGGCCCACTGGTGGTGCACCCAGCGCTTGAGACGGTTCCAGGGCGTGCGGCGCTGGCTCTCTGCCATAGCCCATTTAAGGAAAGTGTAGTCCTGCCCACGGATCTTGGGCTCGGTGGGGTTGCGACGGTAGGAGTCGTAGTCGGTGATGCGGCTCAGGTCGCGTTCGACGACGAAGTCGTACAGGTCGGTGCCGGGGTGGGGGGTGAAGAAGGCCGGGCTGTAGTAGTCCGGGTCGATCTCCTTCATCATCTGCACTGTCTCCATCACCTCTTCCCGCGTCTCCGTGGGCAACCCCATCATATAGTTGGCCCAGATAGCGACGCCGTGCTTTCGGCAGATGCGGGCTGCCTGCAGGTTCTGGGCCACCGTGGTGCCCTTGCGAATAAACTTGAGGACCCGGTCGCTGCCGCTCTCGAAGCCGATGAAGTAGCCCCGCAATCCGGCCCGGACCATACGCTCCACCATGTCCTCGTGCTTGACGATGATGTCGGCCCGGCTCTGACAGAAGAAGGGCATCGTGAAGCCCTCGGCGATGTACCGCTCTGTGAACGCCATTACCCACTCCCGGTCCTCCGTGAGGCAATCGTCGTGGAACATAAATGAGGCAATGTGGTAGCGGTCCACCAGCATACGGATCTCGGCGATCACGTTTTCCACGCTCCGGCGGCGGGTGCGCTTGCCGAAGAGGTAGTCCTCCCCGGGCTTGCAGAAGGCGCAGTTGTAGATACAACCCCGCCCGGCGATTATGGTGACGAAGGGGGGTGGGAGTTCGGGGACGAAGGGGACCTCCGGCGAGTCCAGATCGTAGCCCCACTTTTTCCATTCCTCCAGGAAGAGGTCGCGGTCGCCGAAAGGGATGGTGTCCAGGTCGGGCGGCTCGCCTCGCAGGACCCGCCGGGATGGCGGGTCGCCGGTCTCGATGGCTTGCAGCAACTGGGGGAAAGTGATCTCCCCCTCGTGGAGCATCAGGTAGTCCACATGGGGGATGCGCAGGCTGTCCTGGAGGGCGATGGTGACGTGGGGACCCCCGATGACGGTGACGATCTCCGGCTTGACCTCCTTGGCGATGCCGATCGCCTGGCGAGCGGGGTTGTAGTCCACGCTCATCATAGTCACGCCGACCACGTCGGGGTCCCGCCGGGCCAGCTCCTCCCGGAAATGGTCCCATCCAGAGAGGGCCCGCAGGTCGATCAGGTCCACCTCGAACCCCTGGGCCCTGGCCGCTGCGCTGAGGGAGGCCAGCCCGTGGGAGATCCAGCCGGCATCCATTCCCTGTCTGAGGGAGTTCCACCCCCGTCCGGCGATGCCGGGATAGATAAAGGTCGTCTTCAGCGCCATACTACCTCCGAACGCTCAACTGCGGAGAATTAGTGACTGCCCGCGCCTCGTCACGGAGAGGACGGCAGCTCACACCGTTCCTGGGAAGGGCGTGCCTGGCCGCAGATGCGCCGGGGCGCGGGGGAGGGCTCAGGAGGGAGGGTCGCCGGATGGAAACAGGTAGGTGCAGCGATCGCCTCCGGCGATGATCTTCTCCACTCTTTCCAGGTCCACCCCGAGCAATAGGGAGATCATCCGCTCGTCGATCTGGCAGGGCTGCGGATGGCGGCGGGCGACCCGGTCGTAGGGACAATTGGCGATGTGAAGCCAGTACCGGCCGTCGTCACCCGTCTCTGCCGAGGCCAGGTACCCCAGCCCGTTGAGAAACTCCAGGGCTGCCTCCAGCCGGGTGGAGAGGTCGCTGCCCTCGGGGAGTTCGACCAGAGCCGCCATCCGCTCCGCGGTCCCTTCCACCAGTTCCTCCATCTCCTCCGTCGGGAGGCGTGCTTCCAACTCCGTCAGCAACGCCTCGGCCAGGCGGTGGTAATTCTTGGGGAAGAACTCCTCCGCCTCCTCGCCCAGTCGATACACATACTGGGGCCGTCCCGGGCCCTTCTTACGGCGGGACTGGGGTGGAGCGATCAGGCCTTCGCTACGCAGGATCTCCAGGTGGTGCCGGATCGTGACGGGAGTCAGCCCCAGCTCACGGCCCAACTCATCCACCGTTGCCTGCCCACGTGCCTTGATGATCTCCAGAATTCGCTGTCGAGTCTCCTGCATTCCTTATCTCCTGCGCCCATTGTAGCACACTGCCGATGATTTGTCAAAGTTCGGTCATAATTATCACGGCTACCGGGCAAACCGGCGGGATGGGGTGGGATGAGGGTTCATATCTCCCATCTTCTCACCTCCTCTCAACCCCATTCCCTCACGCTTGGTCAACTCTTCCATCTCTCACCTCCTCAATCCCTGAGACCAGCCTCTCCCAAATATACACAACGAAGGTGCATCGCATCCTCCATCGCAGCCCCCATGCTATCCGGGGCGCGAGAGGGGACACCATTTCTTGTTGGATGAGCACCTGGGACGGCTGCCGGGGCAGGGTGCGACTACCGGGCAAGCCGGCAGGATGAGGGGATGAGGATTCTCCTCAGTGGTTGAGAAAACTCGCTCTAGGCGGGTCTGTGACCCGCCGATCTGACCGGTCGCAGACCGGACAGGAGCTAGTACCTTACCAAGGTGGTTGTGATCGGTTGGACCCTTTCCGCCTGGCGGCTGAAAGCCGCGGCTACGGGTA
>DQUX01000254.1 GCA_015662065.1 Anaerolineales bacterium
AACGTCCTGCCGTCGTCGGACCACTTGAGCAGGGTGAGGGCTGGGAAGAACGGGGTGTGGGCTTCCAGATCGTGGGCGGTGAGCTGGTCAACCGTCCCCTGGGCTGCATAGAGCTTCGTTCCATTCCCCTCGAGGTCGTATCTCCAGAGCTCGTCCGTCCAGCCCGTCGACCGTCCTCCCCCGGGAGTGTACCCGATCCTCCTGATAACGTAGAGGTTCCCGTTGTGGCGTTCGCTCCCGTGGTAGTGTTGGGCGTAGAAGTCCGGCGGCATCCCGACCGTTGGGGTGAGCGTGGGCGCGGCTGAGATTGCCGTAGGTGAGGCAGGCGCCTGCGCCGCCGGGCTGGAGCAGGCGGCGAAGATCAGCAGGGTCAGCAGACCGAATGCCGTCCTACCGATTTTCATTAGAACTCGCCTGTTTCCCCCACTCGGAACCGCTCGATGAGGAGAAACCCCGCCGTACAGACCAGCATCAGCAGCGTAGACATCGCCAGCGCCTGTCCGTAGTTGGTCACCCCCGGCTGGCCCAGCAGCCGGTAGATGGCGACGGGCAGAGTGGGGAACTGGGGCCGGACCAGGAGGGAGGTGGCGCCGAACTCCCCCATCGAGATAGTGAAGGCAAAGACCGCTCCCACCGCCACCGCCCGCGCCACAATGGGCAGGTCGATCTCCCGGAAGACCCGCCAAGGGGGAGCCCCCAGCACCGCCGCCGCCTCCTGCAGTTGCGGCTGGATGGAGCGCAACGCCGGCAGCACGGAGCGGACGACGAAGGGGAGGGCCACCAGGGTGTGGGCCAGCACGATCAGCACCGGCGAGGTGCGCAGGTTCAGCGGCGGCTCGTCCAGGGCGACGATGTAGCCCAGCCCCAGCGTCACCGCCGAGGTGCCCAGCGGGAGCATAAAGAGAGGGTCCATCAGCCGAACCCGGCGGGGGCGCGATTTCATCGCGCCCCTACCGGCGATCGTCACCGCCACCATCATCCCCAGCGTCACCGAAAGCCCCACCGTCGCCAGGGCGAAGAGGAGGGAGTTGCGCACAGCGGCGACGGGCGGCACGTAGAAAATGGAGCCTCGAGGGTTGGCAAAGAGCGCCCGGTAGTGGGCCGGCCCCCCGACCTCGCCTACCGTCAGCGAGCGCTCGGCCAGGGCGGCGAGGGGGGATAGCAGGAGAAGCAGCAGAGGGATCAGAGCCGCCACCAGCAACGCCCACTCCCCGACGGCGCGGGGACGCCGCTGGGTCACCCGCCGGGGCCGCAGGGGTTGCGGCACCGCCAGCCTCGCCTGGATGCGGGTGTAGGCGGTCATCAGGCCGAAGACGACGACGATCTGCACCAGCGCCAACGTCGCCGCCAGCGGCAGGTCCAGCAGGCGGGTAGTGCGATAGTAGATCTCCACCTCCAGCGTGGCGTAGTGGCCCCCTCCCAGGATCAGCACCACGCCGAAGCTGGTGAAGCAGAAGATGAAGGTGAGGAGGGCAGCCGCGCCAAGGGACGGCCCCAAAAGCGGCAGCGTCACCTCCCGGAAGGCCCGCAGCCGCCCCGCCCCCAGCATCCGCGCCGCCTCCGCCAGCGCCGGGTCCAGGTTCGCCCACTGGGTCCCCACCATCCGCACCACCAACACCGCGTTGTAGAAAACGTGGGCCAGGAGGATTGCCGTCAGGGTCCCCTGGACGTCCAGCGGTGGGCGCTCCAGCCCCAAAAGCCGCATCAGGGTCGCGTTGAGCCACCCCCGGGGGCCCAGCAGCGCGGTGAAGGCCACGGCCACCACGACGGTGGGCAGCACGAAAGGAACGGTGATGAGGGCCTCCAATAGCGACCTGGCGGGAAAACGGTAGCGGGCGAAGACGTAGGCCCCCGGCATCCCCAGGGCCACCGTCAGCAGCGTGGAGAGGGCCGCCTGCCAAGTGGTGAACCAGAATATATCCAGGTAGTAGGAGCTGCCCACCAGCCGGGCCAACGACGTCAGGTCCGGCCACCCCTGGGGGGCCAGGGAGAGGGCTAGGATGGAGGCCAGGGGATAGAAGTAGAAGAGGAGCAGGTATGCCAGGGGCAAATATGCAAGGGGCAAGTGGGCAAGTGGGAGGCGCAAGAGCCTGCCCGCTTGCCCACTTACCCACTTGCGCGGGCTCACCGCAACACCGTCTCCGTCCACTGCTCCACCCACGCCTCCCGGTTCGCCTCGATGTCCGCCGGGTCCACCTGGGCGGGATGCTCGGGGATCAGCGCGAAGCGGGCGAAGACCTCAGGCAGAGCGGCGTTCTCATTGGCGGGGAAGACGAACATATGGAGCGGGATGTCCTCCTGGAAGGTCCTCCCCAGCATGAAGTCGACCCATGCCTCCGCCAGGTCCCGGTTCTGGGTGCCCTTGAGGATGCCGACGAACTCGATCTGGCGGAAGCAACTGCCGTCCGCCACGACGACGCCGGTGGGGGCCTCCTCGAAGTCCTCGCCGGAGAAATAGATCTCCACCGGCGGGCTGGAGGCGTAGCTGACGACGATGGGCCGGTCGCCGTCGGAGGCGTAGGTGAAGTGGCCCCAGTAGGCGTCCTCCCAGCCGTCGGTCACCAGCACGTCGTTGGCCCGCAGGTCCGCCCAGTAGTCGAGCCAGGTGTAATCCCCCTCCAACCCGAAGTGGCCGATGGTGGCCAGCATGAAGGCCAGGCCGGGGGAGGAGGAGGCCGGGTTCTCCACCACAGTGAGGCCGGCATACTCCGGCTTCACCAGGTCCTCCAGGGTGGCGGGCGGCTCCAGCCCTGCCTCGGCGAACCACCCCTTGTCGTAGTTCAGGCAGACGTCCCCGTAGTCCACCGGCAGAAGACGATGCTCGGGGTCCAACTCCAGATGGTCGGGGGTCTGGGCCAGCAGCGGGGATTCGTAGGGCTCGAAGATCCCCGCCTCCAGCCCCCGGCTCATCAGGGTGTTGTCCACCCCGTAGAGGAGGTCGGCCAGGGGGTTCTCGGCGCTGAGGATGGCCTGATTGAGCACCAGCCCGGCGTCGCCGGCCTTGAAGATCTCCACCTGGGCGTTGTTCGCCTCCTCGAAGGCGGCGATGGTCTCCTCGCTGATGTCGAAACTGTCGTGGGTCATGATGGTCAGCGTGCGCGGACCCGTCGGCGTCGGCGGGGGGGCTGGCGTGGAGGGCGCGCAGGCAGCCAGCAGCAGGACCAGCAGAACGATACCGATCACGTGCTTTCTCATCTTTCTTCCTCCTCAGGATTTGGATGGTGGGTGATCACGCACAGGAGCATTCCCTCCCGCACGTGCACCCGCGCCTGCCTTCCCAGGAGGATGTTGGAGACGCCCCGGGCGGGCCCGAAGCGGAGGGTCCCTTCTCGCAGGGGCCAGCGCAACCCCTCGGCGGTGACCCCCCGGGCGTCACCCCCCAGAGGGATGAGGGAGACGGTGTCGCCGGGGCGGCCCTCGATGAGGGCCTCGTCACGGATGAGAAAGGCGGTCTGCGCCCCCTCAATGACCCGAACCCGAACCCCCGCCAGCGCTGGATGGGCCAGGAGAAGGAGGTTGGCGACGGTCTGGTCGATCCGCCCCCCCAGCGCGCCCAGGATGAGGACCTCCTCCGCCCCCTGCCGGACGGCGTAGAGGAGCGCCAGCTCTAAGTCGGTCTCATCCTTGGCGGGGGAACGGGTGAGGAACTGCGCGCCAGCCTCCGCCAGTTCCGCCCTCAGATCCGGCTCCAGCGAGTCCAGGTCGCCGATCACCACGTAGGGCGTCACGCCGAGGGCGCGGGCATGGGCCGCCCCCCCGTCGGCGGCGACGACCAGGTCGTCGGGCCGGAGCAGATGGCGGTGAGCCGCCGGATCGGGAAAACGGCCGTTGGCGAAGATGACCGCGCGCATAAGAATTGAGCTGCCCTGCCAGCGGGGCAGCTCTACCTCCTTTGAGTGCTTCCCTTCCTCCGCTGGCATGACCCAGATCAGGTTCAAGGGGTCGGCGTCGGTGGCCTCTGCCGAGGACGCCCTCTCAGCCCGGCTCGCCCGGACTCCCCCGGGAAGGTCTACGATTGTACTGGCAGTATAGCATTGATGGCAGAGGATGTCAAACGGTCCTTGACTTGACACCCGGCAGATGCTATCATTAGCCCTGCACTCTCAGGAGGATATTGAGGCATGTACCTGCGCCCCCGTAAGCGTAGACGGTCGAACCCCTGGCGGGTCCTGTTCCTGCTCCTGCTCATCGCCGCCGGCGTCTATGTATACACCCTCGTTCAGCGACAGGAGATCGGAAGCCCCTTCGTCCCCACCCCCACTCCCACCCGCTCCGCCTACTCCTACCGTATGGAAGCGAAGGGGTTGTACCTGCAAGGCGACCTGAAGGGGGCCATCGCCGCCTACGAGCACGCCATCCGGCTCGACCCCGACGACGTCAACCTCTACGTGCCCCTGGTCCGCCTCCTGACCCTGGAAGGGCGAGCGAAAGAAGCGATCAAGCTGGGGCAAGAGGCCGTCGAGCTGGCCCCCAACTCCGGCCAGGCCTGGGCGGCCCTGGGGATGGCCTACGATTGGGACGGGCAGGTGCCGGAGGCGATCGATGCCTGCCAGCGGGCTGTCGAACTGGACCCGGCCTACGCCGAGGCATACGCCTACCTGGCCGAGGCCTACGCCGACGCCGGCCGGTGGGGCGAGGCGCTGGAGGCGGCCCAGACCGCCCTCGATCTGGACCCCCACAGCGTGGACGCCCATCGGGATTACGGCTACGTGCTGGAGGCAATGGGGAACTGGAGCGGGGCGGTGGAAGCCTACCGGCAGGCGCTGGAGATCCACCCCAGCCTGGCTTACGTCTATATGGATATGGGCCGAAACTACCAGGCCCTGGCCGACACGGCCAACGCCATCGAGGCCTTCCGGCGGGCAGCGGAATTGGACCCGGACCGGGCGGAGGCGCTGGACCAACTGGGCTGGACCTATGCCAGCATTCAGGAGTATGAGCGAGCGCAGGCCTACCTGGAGCAGGCCATTGAGGTGGACCCGGAGTACGCCCCGCCGTACGGCCACCTGGCCTACACGTTCTGGACCCGGCGGAACTACGAGTCGGCCATCCCCAATTACGAGAAGGCCATCCAACTGGCCTACCGGGCGTCCCGGCGCGACGCCCGGGGCTTCTACGTGACGGTGGAGGTGGCCCAGGACGACTACGCCTATCCCTCCCCAGATACGGTTCTGGAGGGAGAGCTGGAATGGGCCGACCGGGACGAGATTCGACTATCCGCCACCCTCAGACCTGCAGATCCCAGCGGCCAATGGAGGAATGCCAGCGGTCGGCTGGTGCTAAACACGGCGACCGGAGAGTACACGCTGACGCTGGAGAGGATGCCCCCCTTGCCCGCCGACCAGGTCTATGTGGGCTGGTTTGAAGGGCTGGACCGCCTGAACAGCCTCCCCCTCCACACCGGCCCGCTGCGCGTCGGAACCGACGGCGCCCTTCAGGTACGGTTGACCGCCGAGCCAGTGGACGGCCCGCGCATCGAGCACCTCTACACCCTGGGCCTCTGCTACTTTTACATGGCTCGGTGCGAGCACGCCTATCCCCTCTTCGAGGCCGCCTTGCAGATAGACCCGGAGGAGGTCAACGCCCTGGAGGGGATTCGGCTCTGCCAGGAGGCGGAGGCCACGCCCACGCCGTGAAACCCGCACCCGTGGGAGGAGAACCATCGCTTTGACGGAACTGTTGGACGGCTTGGTGATCAAGGCCCAGAGCGGCTTCTACACCGTCTGCACCGACCGGAGAGAGGTGGTCTGCCGGCTGCGAGGCCGGTTCAAGAAGGCCCGGTTGGACACCGACCCGGTGGCCGTGGGGGACCGGGTGCGCATCCACCTGATCCCCGACGGGACCGGAGTGATCGAGGAGGTCAGAGAGCGGGAGCGATCCCTGGCCCGGCTGGCCCCGCCCCCCGGCGGGCGGGGCTCCCGCCGTTGGGACCGGGAGGGGGATTTGGCGGAACGAGAACAGGTGATCCTGGCCAACCCCGACCAGGCGGTGTTTGTCTTCTCCTGCGCCGAACCAGACCCCCGCCTGCGGATGCTGGACCGGCTGTTGGTGGGAGCCGAACTCCAGCACATCCCCCCGGTCATCTGCGCCAACAAGATCGACCTGGTGGGGCCCGACGAGGCCCGCCACCTCTTCGGCATCTACGAGGAGATCGGCTACCCGGTCGTCTACACCAGCGCCACCGAGGGGGTGGGGATCGACCAACTGGACCGGCAACTGCGGGACAAGATCTCCGCCCTGGTGGGTCCCTCCGGCACCGGCAAGAGTAGCCTCCTGAACGCCATCCAACCCGGCCTGGGCCTGCAGGTGCGGGAGGTCAGCCAAGCCACCCGTAAGGGCCGCCACACCACGGCGGTGACTCAGCTCTTCCGGCTCGACCAAGGGGGATGGGTGGCAGACACTCCCGGCATCCGCGCCCTGGCCCTCTTCGACGTGGACCCGGAAGAGCTGGACGCCTACTTCCCAGACATCGCCCCGCTGGTGACCGGGTGTCGCTTCTCCGATTGCACCCACACCGTCGAACCGGGCTGCGCGGTGCTGGAGGCGGTGGAGGAGGGCCGCGTCCACCTCCACCGATACGAGAGCTACGTCCGCCTGCGCCAGGAGCACCAGCGGCTGGCGGATATGTACTGGTGGGGGATCCGCCCCGAGGGTACGAAATAGATTCGCTGAGGCGACCGTCACCTACAGATGCATCAAAAGACGGCCCTTCCTCCCCTCATCGCCCCGCCAGCCAGGCGACCGTCAACGTGAGGGTCTCCCCGGTGGAGGCCAGCCGGTCGGGATCGATGCGATCGACGGTGTCGGTGGGCAGGTAGAAATCCCGCTCCGCCTCATCCCAGATCAGTTTGACGGTGGGGACCCCCCCGGCGTTGAAGGCGGCGTGCCACCCCTCCCCGGTGCTGCCCCTCCGCCACGCCCGCCGGTCCAGCAGGGCGGCCCCCGCCTCCAGCCGCTGGATCAGCGGCAGGTCGTGCTCCCGGGTGCCGTAGTACAGCAGCTTATACCCCCTCCCCCCGCCGACGCCGTCCAGCGCGATGACCCCCACGGTCCGCGTGAGGGGGACAACGGGGTGGGTCAGGTAATGGGCGACACCGGCACTTCCCAACTCCTCAGCCCCCCACGCCACGAAGAGCACGCTGCGGGCCGGCCGGTACCCCGCCTCCCGCCAGACCCGCGCCATCTCCAGAAGCGCCGCCACCCCGGAGCCGTTGTGGTTGGCACCGGGGAAGAGCACCCCGTCCGGCGATCGGCCGATGTGATCGTAGTGGGCGCCGACGATGAGCACCTCGTCCGCCAGCTCGGGGTCGTTCCCCGGCCACATCCCCAGGACATTGGCGGTGAGGGTCGTGGTGAGGGGGGAGCGCGCGAGGGACTGCCGCACCCGCACGCCCAGCGGAAGCGCCGGGGGAGAAGTCACCAGGTCCCGCTCTCCCACCCCCAGCCTCCCCAGCAGGGTCCCAAAGGCTTCCTCGGTAATCTCGAACACGGGGATGCCGACCGTCGGTCTGAGAGCGGATCGGAGGCGCTCGGCTTGAAGGGTGTCCGGCTCCCTATCGGTGACGACGACCAGGCCGGCGGCGCCGCGCTCCGCCAGCGCCGCCGCCCGGGCCAGTGGGTCCG
>DQUX01000256.1 GCA_015662065.1 Anaerolineales bacterium
AGCGAGCCTATGTGGAAGGAGTTCAAAGAGTTCGCTATGCGAGGGAACGTGATCGATATGGCCATCGGGATCATCATCGGCACCGCCTTCGGTAAGATCATCACCTCGTTCGTCAACGACATCCTGATGCCCCCCATCGGGCTGCTGCTGGGCAACGTGGACTTCTCCAACCTGTTTCTCACCCTAGCAGGAGAGCGCCACGCCACGCTGGCGATGGCCCGGGAGGCGGGCGCCATCACGATCAACTACGGCCTGTTCATCAACACCGTGCTGGATTTCGTCATCGTGGCCTTCGCCATCTTCCTGTTCGTCCGCCAGATCAGCCGGATGAGACAAGAAGAAGCCCCGACGACCGAGCCGACGACCAAGGAATGCCCGTACTGCCGATCCACGATCCCGCTCCAGGCAACACGCTGTCCCCACTGCACGTCCCAACTGGAGATGGCATAGGGCTTGCATCCCAAGAGCCTGTAAGGAGCGTCTATGGAAGAACTGCATAACCGTCTCTCGGCCCTCCAGGGCCAACTCTCCGACTTTCGGAGGCGTCTTTGACCTAGCCGGCAAGGAAAAGGAGATCGCCCGGCTGGAGAAGGAAGCCGCCCGGCCGGACTTCTGGGATGACCCGGAGAAAGCACAACAGACGATGCAGCGGCTGTCTGCCCTGCGGGAGGAGATCGAGCGCTGGACCGCTCTGGAACAACGAGTGGCCGACGCGCTGGAACTGGCCGAGCTGGGAGACGAAGGGCTGGCGGAGGAACTGGCCGCCGAGGCCGATGACCTGGAAAAACAGGTGGGCAGGCTGGAGTTCCGGCTGCTCCTCTCCGGTCCCCACGACCGGGGGGATGCCTTCCTCGCCCTCCACGCCGGGGCGGGCGGCACCGACGCCCAGGACTTCGCCGAGATGCTGCTCCGGATGTACCTCCGCTGGGCCGAGTCGCGGGGATACCGGGCGGAGGTGGTGGACCGGCTCCCCGGTGAGGAGGCCGGCATCAAGCGGGCCACCCTCTCCATCTCCGGCCCTTACGCCTACGGCTACCTGCGGGCCGAGCGGGGGGTCCACCGGCTGGTCCGTCTCTCCCCCTTCGACGCCGCCCACCGCCGCCACACCTCCTTCGTCCTGGTAGAGGCCTGGCCCGACCTCCCGGAGGCAGCCATTGTCCAGATCGACCCCGGCGACCTCAAGATCGAGGTTTTCCGAGCCTCCAGCGCGGGCGGGCAGCACGTGCAGAAAAACGAGACCGCCGTCCGCATCACCCACATCCCCACCGGCATCGTCGTCTCCTGCCAGAACGAGCGCTCCCAAACCCAGAACCGGGAAGTGGCGATGCGGGTCCTCCGCGCCCGGCTGATGGAACTGGAGGAAAAGAGACGACGGGAAGAACTGGCCGAGCTGAAAGGGGAGCACGTGGACGCCGGATGGGGCAACCAGATTCGCTCCTACGTCCTCCACCCCTACCAGATGGTCAAGGACCACCGAACTGATCACGAGACCGGCAACGCCCAGGCCGTGCTGGACGGCCAGCTGGATGACTTTATGGAAGCCTACCTACGGGCACAGGTGGGAGAATAAGGAGGGATGATGCCTCAGACCAAGAAGTCCAGGACCCCCAAGCCGACGGCGGGGGGGGAGAAATCCCAGACGAAGCCCCGACCCAAGAGGCCGACGAGACGGGCGGCCAAGAAGCCCACCGCCAGGAAATCGGCAGCGGAGCGACTCCAGCGGAAATCGGCCCGGCGGGAGCAGCGGCGAGCCTACCGGTCGGCAGCCCTGCCCACCGGCACAGCCCAGGCAGAGACGACCCAGGCCCAACTGGAGGCCCTCACTCAGAAGCTGGCGGCGCTCCAGCAGGCGGCGGCGCTGACCGACATCCACGACGACCTGGCGGACGTAGACGGGGTGCTGGCCACCCTGCCGGCGGACATCGAAGCCCTCCGCACCCGCGGCTACGTCTTCCGCAGCTACCTGGAACGCAAGGTGGAAGTACTCTCCGAGCAATGGGCCGAAGCGCGAGAGCGGGTGCTCCAGGAGATCGAGCGGCGCAGCCGCGAACTGGCCCGGGATATGGACCAGGCCGAACGGGCGCTGCAGACGGCCCAGACCGGGAGGGCGGCCCAGATTTCCCAGGCCGAGAGCGCCATCCAGATGCTGGAGAGCAAGGTCTCTGCCGCCCAAGATAGCATCGAGGCGATGTTCGACGCCCTCGACGACAACGTCACCCAGACCCAGGCCCAGGTGGAGGCCATCGAGTGGGCACTGGACCAGGCGGACCAGGCGAGTTTCGACTTCTACCCGGCGGAGGACCTGGTGGCCGCCTGCCGGGCCCAGCTCCTGGAAACCAAGAAAGAAGGCCCCGAAGGGATCCTCTTCCTCACCGACGAGCGGCTCGTCTTCGAGCGCAAAGAAGAGGTCGCCACCAAGAAGGTCCTCTTCATCGCCACCGAGAAAGAGACGATCCAAGAGCCGGTCTTCGCCGTCCCCATCGGCCAGATCGAGGAGGTCAAAGCCAGCCAGGCAGGGTTCCTGGGCCACAAGGAGATGCTGGAGATCGGCTTCTCCCGCGAGGCGGAGCGCTCCCAGGCCCGGCTGCGGCTGCGGGGGGCGGATAACGAGGAGTGGGCCGGGCTGATCGGCCGGGTGCGCTCCGGCAATATCGCCGGGGAACGGACCCGTCCCAAAGAAGAGACGGCGGTCGAGGCAGCGCGGGAAGCCCCCACCAAGTGCCCCACCTGCGGCGCGGTGCTGACCACCCCCGTCGTCAAGGGGATGCGGGAGATCACCTGTGAGTACTGCGGGACGGTCATCCGGCTATAGGCCCAGAGCAGCCAAGGAGGAGGAAAATGGAGGAAGAACTGATCGGCCGGGTCTCCCACTGGTATGGGAAGATCAGCGTCATCGGCGTCACGCTCACCGGCCCCTTGGCCGTGGGCGACACCATCCGCATACGGGGCCACACCACCGACTTCGAACAGCCGGTCACCTCTATGCAGATCTGGCACCAGGACGTGACCGAGGCCAAGGCCGGCGACGAGGTCGGCATCCGGGTAGCCCATCGAGCCCGGGTGGGCGATCGGGTCTATAAAGTCAAACAGGCCGAGTAGTGGACCTCCTGCCACAGGTTCGTGATTTCATCCAGCGCCACAACCTCCTGAGCGTCGGCGATGGCGTGATCGTCGGCGTCTCCGGGGGGCCGGACTCCCTCTGCCTGCTGCACCTCCTGGTCCGGTTGCAGGAGCCCTACCGGCTGCGGCTCCACGTGGCCCACCTCCACCACGGGGCGCGAGGAGAGGAGGCGGACGCCGACGCCGCCTTCGTGGCCGACCTGGCCCGGCGGTGGGGCCTCCCCGCGACGGTGGCCAAACGGGACGTGCCCGCCATCGCCCGATCCCACGGCCTGGCCTTCGAGGAGGCAGCCCGGCGGGTCCGCTACGCCTTCCTGGCCCAGATCGCCGGGGAGATCGGCGCGGCGAAGGTCGCCGTGGGCCACAACGGAGACGACCAGGCGGAGACGGTGCTGATGCACTTCCTCCGCGGTGCGGGTCCGGCCGGTCTGCGCGGGATGCTCCCCGCCACCCCCCTCTCCGACTA
>DQUX01000110.1 GCA_015662065.1 Anaerolineales bacterium
AGGAGGATAGTAAAATGAAGCCAAGTTTGTGGATAGGAATTGGTGTGGGTGTTGTTGTCATCCTGGTCATCGGCGGTCTGGCCCTAGGCGGGATGATTATCGCCCGGCAGTTGTGGGCAACTGACCTCACTCCGGGGTATGCCTGGCCGGCCTCCCCTTGCGCCGGTTGGCAGTATGACGATGGGCCGGGGATAATGGAGGGGGAGACGGTGCCAGCTCCCGCCGCTCCCTGCGGCGGCCGGGGATATAGCGAGGGTCCATCTGATGAAACGCTCTCCATCGAGGAGGCTCACCAGGTGGTCGAGGAGTATGTCTCCAACCTGGGGTATCCGAACTTGGAAGTGGCTGAGGTGATGGAGTTTGAACACAACTTTTACGCCATTGTACGGGAATCGGACACCGGCATTGGGGCGATGGAACTGCTGGTAGACAAGTGGACGGGGGCCGTCGGCCCGGAGATGGGACCGAATATGATGTGGAACGGCCGGTATGGGATGCACCCCCGTGGCGGATGGATGATGGGCGGCGGGGCCAGCGTGACCAACACCATCCCCGCGGAGGAAGCCCTGCAGATCGCCCAGCGTTGGCTCGATACCTACCGGCCTGGAGTCACCGTGGAGGAGCACGCTGGCCCGTTCTACGGCTACTACACCATCCATACGCTAGGGAATGGCGAGATCGAGGGGATGCTCAGCGTGCACGGCGCTACCGGCCAGGTCTGGTACCACACCTGGCATGGAGCCTTCATCCAGATGACCGGGGAAGAGGAAAGCCACTAAAGCCTGCCGGTATTCTCACCGACAGGGCTTGCGCAATTTCACCGATTCTCATCACAGGGACACAGATGGCACGGAGTTTCTTGCCCTACTCCGTGTTTCTCTGGGTCCTCCGCGTCTCCGTGATGAGACATTGGGTCGTCACCATACCGCTTGCCTTCCGCGCATTTCTGTGCTACATTAGCCTCAGAGGTGCCAAGATGGGTGCTAAGATCCTTATCGTGGACGACGACCTGGAGAGCCTCAAACTCATCGGGCTGATGCTCCAGGGACGCGGATATCAGATTATCGCCGCCCAGAGTGGGCTCCAGGCCCTCAGCAAGGCCGTCGACGAGAGCCCAGACCTGATGATCCTGGACGTGATGATGCCTGGGATGGATGGGCTCGAGGTCTGCCGACGCCTCCGGGCCGATCCTCGAACAGCACCGATCCCGGTCATTATGTTCAGCGCCAGGACTCAAGTGGATGACAAGGTGGCGGGGTTCGAGGCCGGAGCCGACGAGTACTTGACCAAGCCCATCCACCCCGCAGAGCTGGTGACCCGCGTGGAAGTCCTCCTGGCCCGCGCAGTCCGTATGGGCAAGGCCGCAAAGCCCTCCGTGCGTGCGAAGACGGTCGGGTTCCTGGGCTGCAAGGGAGGCGTGGGCACCAGCACCCTGGCCGTCAACGTCGCCGTCGCCCTGACGCAGGGGGCGGCGGCAGGACGACAGGTGATGCTGCTGGATTTTAGGAGCGCTTTGGGTACGTTGGCCCTCCAGTTGGGGCTGAGCCCACAGAAGGGGCTTCTTACCCTGTCGGAGCGACCGACGGGCACCCTGGACACCGACACGGTCCTGGCCAATATGGACCGGCACAGCTCTGGCGTGATGGTGCTGGGCGGGATGCCGGAACCGCTGGGCACCCTCCCCTCCATGGACCCCCCCCACGTCGAGGCGATTGCTCGGACCCTGGGAGCGTCAGCCGATTACCTGCTGGTGGATATGGGCTCAGGGCTGGGCGAGATCAACACCACCCTGCTACGGCTGCTGACCTACCTGCTGGTGGTGGTGGAGCCCCAGCGGATCGCCCTCCATATGGCCCAGACCCTGCTAGCGACCCTGGACGAGATGGAGGTTGGCCGACACCGGATAGGCATTGTGCTGGTGCACAAAGCCCCCTCCGCAACGACGTTGACCAAAGAGATGATGGAGGGCCTCCTCCAGCGGGAGATCGTCGGCGTGATACCGCCAGCCCCCGAGCTGGCCTTCCAGGCCGCCGAGCAGGGCACGCCGATGGTGATGATGCAGGCGCAGAGCCTGGTGGCTCGTCAGCTTCACCAATTGGCCGAGTTCGTTGCATCTCTCTGACGAATGGGAATTCGACCGGTCTTTACCCATCCCTGGGACCTGACCCCCGCGGAGGCCCGCGCCCTCCAGCAGAGGCTGCGTTCGCGCGTGCGGGTAAAGCCGCTGCCCGCCTCGATCCAGGTGGTGGGTGGGGTAGACGTGAGTATCCAGAAGGAAACAGTACGGGCGGCCGTCGTCCTTCTCTCATTCCCAGACCTGGAGCCGCTGGAGGCGGCCACGGCGGAACTGCCGGTCGATTTCCCCTACGTGCCGGGGCTGCTGGCCTTCCGGGAGGGGCCGGTGGTGCTGGACGCGCTTGAGCGACTGAGGGGCCGGCCGGATGTCCTGATCTTCGACGCGCAGGGACTGGCCCATCCCCGTCGGATGGGGCTGGCGACCCACATCGGCGTGCTGCTGGACTGGCCCGCCGTTGGCTGTGCCAAGTCCCGCCTGTGCGGAGAGCACGAAGAACCGCCGCCGGAGCAGGGCGGTTGGGTCCCGCTGATGAGCGGGGAAGAGGTGATCGGCGCTGTCGTCCGCACCCGGACAGGCGTGCGCCCCCTGTTCGTCTCGGTGGGCCACCGGGCGGACCTGAAGACGGCGGTCGAGTTGGTGATCTCCTGTTGCTCCCGCTACCGGCTGCCCGAACCAACCCGCTGGGCGCACCGAGTGGCGGGGGGGGAACCCCTCCCCGTGGCACAGCAGCTCACGCTTTTCTAGCAAACTATTGGGCGGGAACGTGGAACAGACGGACACCATCCGGCGTGCAGCAGCGTTGCTGTGCCGGGCACGCCATGCAGTGGCGCTGACCGGCGCCGGCATCAGCACCGCCTCCGGGATCCCCGACTTCCGCACCCCCGGAAAGGGGCTGTGGGAGAAGGCCGACCCGATGGAGGTGGCCTCCATCTACACCTTCCGCCGCGACCCGAAGGCCTTCTACCTGTGGGTGCGCCCCCTGATAGATGTGATGCGCAGCGCCCAACCGAACCCGGCCCACCTGGCATTGGCACGCCTGGAGGCCGCTGGCTATCTGAAGGCGGTGCTCACGCAGAACATCGACGGGCTGCACCAGCGGGCGGGTTCCCAACACGTCCTGGAACTCCACGGGCACCTACGGACCGTGACCTGCCTGAACTGTTTCCGCCAGGGTCCCGCCGAGGCGGCGATGGAGGCTGTGGCACGGGGGGAGGTGCCCCACTGCCCGGCCTGCGGCGGGGTGGTCAAGCCGGACGTCATTCTCTTCGGCGAGCAACTCCCCTTAGCCGTGGTAAATCACGCGATGGAGCACGTGCACAGGGCCGATCTGATGCTGGTGGTCGGATCCTCCCTGCTGGTGATGCCCGCCGCCAAGCTGCCAGCTCTGGTCCACGCTAGCGGTGGAGAAGTGCTCATCTTCAACAAGCAGACCACATATGCCGACAGCTTTGCAGCAGCGGTCTTCCACAAGGATGTGGCAGAGATTCTACCCCGACTGGCCCGAGCCTGCCTGGAGGGAAGCGCATGAACCCGTCGAATCCAGAGGAACGGATCGCCCGCCTGGAACGCATCATCGAGATCAGCCGCTCCCTGAACTCCACCCTCAGCCTCCGCCCGCTGCTGCACCAGATCGTCAACGCCGCCCGGGAACTGACCAACACCGAGGCCAGCTCCATTATGTTGGTGGACCGTAAGACCGGCGAGCTTCACTTCGAGGCAGCCACCGGCTTGCGCAGCCACGAGATCCGCTCGGTGGTGGTGCCGATGGAGGGAAGCGTGGCCGGCTGGGTGGTCCAGAACGACCAGCCGGTCGTCGTTCCCAACGCCCACAGCGACCCCCGCTTCTACCGCCAGATCGAGGAAGCGATCTCCTTCAAGACCCGCTCCCTCATCGCCGTCCCTATGGCCGTCCGGGGGAAGGTGATCGGCGTGCTGGAGGCGGTGAACAAGTGGGGCGAGCAGCCGTTCACCGAGGAGGACGTGGAGACATTGGTCATCCTGGCCGACCAGGCGGCGGTCGCCATCGAGAACGCGGTGCTCTTCCAGCAATCGGACCTGGTGGCCGAGATGGTCCACGAGATGCGAACCCCCCTCACCTCGATCGCTGGCTACGCCGAGATGGTCCGCCGGGAGGACATCCCCCCTGAGCAGCGCGAAGCGTTCGCCCGGACGATCCAGCAGGAGGCCCTACGCCTCAGCCAGATGGCCGACAACTTCCTGGAGCTGGCCCGCCTGGAATCTGGGAGGGCCTTCCTGGCCCAGGAGCCGGTGCAACTGGACGCGGTGATCGAAGAAGCACTGACGGTGCTGAAGCCCCAGGCGGAGAAGAAACAGATCTCTCTCCAGGTGGCCACGCCCGGCTACCTTCCCACGATCATCGGGGATCCTCCCCGCATCAAGCGGACGCTGATCAACCTGCTGGATAACGCCATCAAGTATGGCCGGCCAGGAGACCGGGTGACGGTTACGGCGCGGGTCGGCCAGCACGAAGTGACGATCGGCGTGGTGGACACAGGGCCGGGCATCCCTCCGGAGGCCCAGGAGAAGTTGTTCGAGAAGTTCTACCGCCTCCCCGCGATGGAGGAGGAGGCCCAGGGGACCGGGCTGGGGCTGGCGATCAGTCGGCAGATCGTCGAGGCCCACGGGGGGAAAATCTGGGTCCAGAGCGAGTTGGGGAGGGGAGCGACCTTCTACTTTACCCTTCCCCTCCCCGCAGAATAGCCCCCCGCAGGCCCCCTATATCTCACAACACGTCTCCGGGTCCAGCCACAGGTCCCCCAACCTCAGCGCATCCACTCCCTTCAGGGAACGGGCCGGCGTGTGGAGCAGCGCGGTCCGCCGCATCGCGTCCGCCTCCAGCACCACCCCCAGCGCCAGGGCGAAACCGCAGACGTCCTCCAGAGCGATCAGCCGCCCCCGGCTGAAGGCCGGGGCGGGGATGACTGCCAGCCGGGTCCAGGCCACCTCCAGCGGCCGGGCGTCGGCGAAGTAGCGGCGGAAGGCCGCCGCGCGGTGGGCG
>DQUX01000088.1 GCA_015662065.1 Anaerolineales bacterium
AGTGCAGGAGCAGTTTAGCCGCTGTTTACCGGCAACTTCCTGGAAACAGGCCGCCTTATTATTATTCCTTTTTCTCCCACTCTACCTGGCCTTCCGCAGCATCTCGCTGGATGACTTTGACTCCTACAGTTTCGCCTTGGCCCTGTACCACTTCGATCTAGATCTGCAGCAACCACAGCCACCGGGATTCCCTGTCTACATCTTCCTGGGACGGTTGCTCCATCTGTTGTGCGGGGACCCCACAACAGCGCTGACGACGCTGGGCGCGCTGGCAGGCGTGTTGGTCGTGCTTTGCTCCCTGGGATTGGGCCTCGTGACCGATGCCAGACGCCCATTGGTAGGAGTAGGCGCGGCGTTGCTGGTGGGACTCTCCCCGATGGGCTGGCTGACAACGGAGAAGGCTCTCAGCGATATACCGGGTCTGGCGTTGACGCTGCTGGCCCTCTTGCTCCTGTGGCTCGGCCGAGACGATTCGAGGTGGTTCGGCCTGGGCGGCTTCGTCGCCGGGCTAGGACTAGGCCTCCGCCCTCAGAATAGCCTGCCGGTGCTTCTCTTATTCGCCGTCTTGGTCGTCCTACAGACCTTGTCTTGGAAGCACGAAGAAGGCAATTCCCCTGCGCCTCCGCGGTTTACGTGGGCCATACCTGCTTTCGTGGGGGGGTGCCTGCTATGGCTCCTGCCTACTCTGCGAGTTGTGGGAGGCCTCTCGGCTTACTGGTCCCACATCTCCGCCCATTCCGCTCACGTCCGGGAGGCCGACTCCTTAATGGCAGGGGGACTTCCCTTGGGGCTGGCGCTGCGAAGTCGGGTTTTCGCCTTCTTCGACACGTTGCTCCTACACACAGTCGGCCTGAGTCTCTATGCCCGTTGGGGATGGCCCCAGGCGGTCCGGGCTCTGGCGGCAGCGGCAGTGGTCTTGCCGGGGCTGGCTTGGGCCGGGTGGCGAGAGCGGGAGACATGGTACCTGGCAGCGTGGGCCGCTCTGGTGGGCAAGCAGGTCTTCCTGCTGGAGGCCCTCGACCGCCCCCGGTTGCTCCTCCCGCTGTTGCCTCCCTTGGCGCTACTGATCGCCCGCGGCTGGACGCGCCTGGGGCACCGGGTAGGCGCAGGCGTGCTGACGGCAGCGGCGTTTGGCCTGTTCCTCCAAACCCTGCCGCTGGCTGCTCAACTGACCTCCGTCCCCGCCCCGCCAGCTCAGGCCACCGCCTACATTGCTGCTCACTACCCATCCCAGGAGACGGTGGTGGCCGTAGCGGGCTCCTTCCGCGCTGCCCAGGTCGAACTCCCAGACTACCGCCTGCTCTACCTCTACCGGTTCGACGCCGAGGCCGCGCGGGCAACCGTGGCAGAAGGGAACGTCCGCTATGTGGCCGTGCTGGACCGGGACCAGTTTTCCGACGAGGTGATGGCTGTCCTCAGTAGAGAGGGGCAGTGCGTCCCGCTGGACGACCGGACTTTCGAACGCGACCCCAGGGTGCACACCCAGCACGATCGGGTCCGTCTGCAGGTGCTGACTCCCGCCAACCAGATTCCTTCCGAGGCGCTGGCCCCACCAGAAGGGGGGTGCATAGACATCGGGGGAACGGAGGACGGACGGTATCTTGACCAAGGATGGTACCGACCGGAGGAGATCGGTGGAATTGAAGGGCGGTGGGCTGGAGAGGTCCCCGGCGCGACAGTCCGCTTATACCTAGAACCAGAGCGGGATTATCGGCTCACCGTGCGGGCAATGGCCTATCCTTCGGAACAAGAGGTCAGCGTGTGGGTGGATGGGAAAGAGGTTGGCCACTTCGCCCTTCCAAGGGACTGGACCGAGCGGGCGGTGGTCATCCCCGCTTCGCGGGTCCCGTCGGGGGAGGTCATTGTGGTGAAACTGGTCCACCGTCGGCTGGCCTCCCCTTTTCTCGAGACACAAGGTGCTAGTTCCGATCGTCGCCTGCTGGCCGCCGCCTACGATTGGGTGTGCGTGACCCCGGTGTATCAAGAGCCTATCCGAAAAGTCTGGCAGCTCGGAAGGTGATCCAGGCACAAGCAAAATGAAGCATAGCCAGATAGTTATCGACCTTCTTCTCCCGGCGGATCAGCAAGCGTCGGAAT
>DQUX01000342.1 GCA_015662065.1 Anaerolineales bacterium
AATATATAATGACTCTAACAATCGGGAAGGATAAAGAGAGTGGCGCTAAGTCAGAAACTTCTGGACGCGATGAACGAGCAGGTCAAACACGAGCTGTACTCGGCCTATCTCTACCTGTCTATGTCGGCCTACTGCGAGTCGGTCAATCTGCCCGGCTTCGCCCATTGGCTGCGGGTCCAGGTCCAGGAGGAGATGCAACACGGGATGAAGTTCTACGACTTTATCAATGAACGGGGGGGGCGCGTGGTCCTGCAGGCCATCGATCGGCCGCCGACCGCCTTCGAATCCCCCCTCGACATCTTCGAGAAGACGCTGGAGCACGAGCGGAAGGTGACGGACTTGATCCACGGCCTGTACGCGCTGGCTGTGGAGGAGAAGGACTACGCCAGCCAGGTCTTCCTACAGTGGTTCGTGACGGAACAGGTCGAGGAGGAGAACAGCGCGACGCAGATTCTGGAGACGTTGAGGAGGATTGGGGATCAGGGTCACGCCCTGCTTGTGCTGGATAGGGAGCTGGCCCGGCGTGGGGCTGTGGGGGGCCAGTCGGACGGGCCGGGTGAGTAGTTTACCAATGTCACATGATGCTCTGAGGGGGTCTGTGATCCCCGACTTGGGCTAAAAACAGTAGCTTTCGGCCGGAGGCGCGGGTCACAGACCCGCTTGGAGCCTTCAAGGCGAGGGTTTTATGTTAATGTGGCGGGGGGCTGGCCCGGCGTGGGGCTGTGGCGGGCCAGCCAGACGGGGCGGGTGAGTAGCCGGGGCCGCGAGATGTGCCGGTTGCCCCCCGGGGATGGGCAAGGAGAGGTGTGACAGAGATAAAGGAGCGTTCGGAGCGCGTTGCCCGGCGGCTGCGGATGGAGGGGTATCGGCTGACCCCGCAGCGGATGGCGATCCTGCAGGCGGTGCTGGAGAGCCCTTCTCATCTCACCGCCGAGGAGATCTACCGGCAGGTGTCGGCGGACTTCCCTATGCTGAGCCTGGCCACGGTCTACAAGACGCTGCATATGCTGAAGGGCCTGGGCGAGGTGATGGAGCTGACTGTGGACGGTCGCAGCCACTACGACGGCGACGCCCCTCCCCATCCCCACCTGATCTGCGTGCGATGTCATACCATCATCGATCTCCCGCTGGAGATGGCGGTCACCGTGCCCGAGGAGGCGCTGGCCGAGAGAGGGTTCCGCGCCCTCTGGCACCAGGTGGAGGTCCACGGCCTGTGCCGCCAGTGCCAGGAAGAGACGAGCCGGGCGTAGGGCTGCTGGGCGAATCAGTCAGTTGAAGGTCCGCGTCTCGCGCGGGCGGACGAATCGGCGAGGAAGGAGGGAATGCTATGGCGAAAGAGGTTGACTCTTGTGTACAACCCGCAGCGGGACCGCTGGTCCCAGAACCACTGCCCCGGGAGGGGGCATTACCACGAAAGGAGGAAGTCGAGATGGCAATGGCACGAGTGGGTAAGGAAGCGCCGGATTTCGAGGCCTCGGCCTACATACCCGGCGAGGGCTTCAAGAACGTGAAGCTCTCCGATTACCGCGGCCAGTGGGTCATCCTCTGCTTCTACCCCGGCGATTTCACCTTTGTCTGACCGACGGAACTGGCGGCAGTTGCCGTCAAGTATCCCGAGCTGAAGGCGTTGGGCGTCGAGGTGCTGTCTATGAGCACCGACAGCCGCTTCACCCATAAGATCTGGAACGAGGTGGAGCTATCCAAGATGGTGGAGGGCGGCATCCCCTTCCCCATGCTCTCCGACCAGGGCGGGCGGATCGGCACCGTGTACGGGGTGTATGATGAGGAGGCCGGGGTGGACATCCGCGGCCGCTTTATCATCGATCCCGACGGGGTGATCCAGGCGATGGAGGTGCTCACCCCGCCGGTGGGCCGCAACCCCGAGGAGTTGATCCGCCAGATCCAGGCCTTCCAGCACGTGCGGGCCACCGAGGGAGCGGAGGCAACCCCCTCCGGCTGGACGCCGGGTCAGACGACCCTCAAGCCGGGCCCCGACCTGGTGGGCAAGGTGTGGGAGGTGTGGAAGCCGTAGGTAAGGAGGGGGCCAATGGCGGAGTTGGTGTGCGATTACTGCGGTGAGCCGATCGAGGGAGAGCCGATCCGGCGTGGGCACCGTGTCTATTGCTCCGAGGCCTGTGCCTTTGAGGCTAGCCGGAGCAGCGACTGCGGCGGGCGAAGTGATTCCACTCTGTCCCACAGGGTCGTCGAGCCCGTCGAGCGGTGAGTATCCTGGCAATGTCACGTGAACATAGAACCATCGCTTTGAAGGCTCCAAGCGGGCCTGTGAACCGCGTCTCCGGCCGAAAGCCGCCGTTTTAGGCTAAAGTTGGGGGCCAAGGGCCCCCTCAGAGGATCATGTGACATTGTCTAAATGGCCGGACAGAGCCAGTTTACAAGGAGATAGACAAGTGGGCACGAAGGGAAGAGCGATCGTCGGTATGGATGTGGACGAGCTGGTGGAGCTGCTCAACAAGGCTTTCGCCGATGAGTGGCTGGCCTACTACCAGTACTGGGTCGGCGCGATCGTAGCCCAGGGTCCTATGAGGGGGGCGGTCTTTGCGGAGCTCACAGAGCACGCCGCCGATGAGCTTCGGCACGCGGGGATGCTGGCCGATCGGATCATCCAACTGGGCGGCACGCCGCTCCTCTCACCCGAGGACTGGTATAAGATGACCAACTGCGGCTACGAGCCCCCCGAGGACCCCTACGTGGAGGTGTTGCTGGGGCAGAACATCGAGGGGGAGCAGTGCGCCATCGAGGTCTACCAGCGGCTGGCGGAGACCACCAAGGACACCGATCCGCTTACCTACAATATGGTGTTGCAGATCCTGGCGGATGAGGTGGAGCACGAGGAGGACCTGCAGGCGCTGGTGGAGGACATCCACCTTATGAAGAGCCGACACGCTTGACGGCTGACGTTTTCGATATGGAGGAAAACAGTGAAACTAGGCGAACGGATTCAATCGGCGGACTGGAAGGCGGAGAAGCACGTCCCGGTCATCGAATGCCCAGACGTGGTGGAGGCGGGCAAGCCCTTCCAGGTCACGGTCAGCGTGGGCAAGGAGATCCCCCACCCGAACACTACCGAGCACCACATCCGCTGGATCGAGGTCTATTTCCAGCCGGAGGGGGATAAGTTCATCTACGAGGTCGCCCGCTTTGACTTCACCGCCCACGGCGAGTCGGTGAAGGGAGCGAACCAGGGGCCGGTGTATACCCATCCCGCGGCTTCCTTCTCCATGCAGGTGGAGGGGCCAGGCACCCTCCTAGCGCTTTCCTTCTGCAACATCCACGGGCTGTGGGAGAGCAGCAAGGGGGTCGGTGTCTCCGGCTGAACTATCTATCTCAAGGCAGGCTGGGGCGGAGCGGCCGACAAGGCGGGGGCGGGTCTCAAGCCCGCCCTTGCTTTGTGCTTGCCTTGACAATGTCGCATTGACACAAAACCCTCACTTTGAAGGCTCCAAGCGGGTCTGTGACCCGCGGCCTACCATTTTCAGCCAAACTCGGGGGTCACAGACCCCCTCAGAGCATCATGTGACATTGTCAAATTACACAGAACAGGTCCTGACCTTCGGCCTGTCCGTTGTCGCCAGTCGTTCAAAGCCCCCCGGCGCCCTCCGTTTCGGTGGCCTGACCGCCTCCGCGTTAGTGCAGCCGCAGGACGGCGTCGACCTGGCCGTAATCGGTGCCGCCGCTGGGGTAGGTGAAGCGGATCAGATGAAAGGAAGGGCCGGGCGGGGTCCAGCGACCGATGTCGATGGCGATCCCGGTCGACAGCCCGCCGGGCCCCGGGTACAGGTCGTTTGCGTCGATGGGCTCGTTCTCCTGCTCGCCGTTGCCGTCGGTGGCGTAGGAATCAATGTTGGTCCCATCCACCCCGCCGGCCACTCCATCCCACCCAAAGACGGTGTACCAGGTGGCCCCATCGGCTGAGAGATCGATGATGACGTAGTCGAGGAGGATGCCTGGAGGGTGGGGCCACTCGTAGAAGACCATGTCGTAGCCGGGGCCGTCGGTGATGCCTCCCCCGAGGCCGAAGTCAAGGGTGATGACCCCGGTGCTGGTGATGCTGGCGCTCATGCCGTCCGGAGGCCCCCCGGCGTTCCCGCAGTCAGACACCCCGCCGGCGGTGCAGGTGACGGCGGTGGTATAGGTGTAGAGCGCGAAGGCGTCGGGCAGGCTGCCGCTGGGAGCGGTGGGGCCGGGGTTGGTGACCGTCAGCGTGTATACCCCCAGGGCCATCCCCTGCGAGCCGGCGGGGACCACCGCCGTCAGCAGCGTCGGGCTCACGTAGGTGACGTTGGTGAGCAGCGTGCCGTCCAGGCTGACCTGCAGGCTCCCCGGCGTGCCGCTGGCGCAGAAGTCGCTGCCGGTGATGGTCACCAACGGGTCGGTGTTCACCTCGGAGAGGGGGGGCAGGATGGATGTGACGACGGGGGCGGGGTTGGTCGCCGTGTAGGCCCCGGTCAGCGTGCCGGAGCGCCCATCGGTGTTGGTGACGGTCAGGTCGTAGTAACCGGCCGCCAGGTCCACCGGTACCCAGGCCGCGATCTCGGTGCTCAGGCAATTGGTGACGGTCAACGGCACCGTCCCCAGGGAGGCCGAACAGCCGGGTTTGAAATTGAGCCCGGTGATGGTAATGGCCGCCGGTGCCGTGTTGACCTGCGTGTTGGGCGTGACGGCCTGGACGGAGGGGGGCGCCTCGGCTGTTGGGGTTGGGGTGTAGGTGGGCGGCTGCGGCGGCCGGGGGGTGTAGGTCGGCGGGGGCGTGTTGGTCGGCG
>DQUX01000277.1 GCA_015662065.1 Anaerolineales bacterium
CGGCGGTACCCTTCCATCGCGTACACGGAAGGAGAGAGGATCAGAGGGCGACCCGTTCCGTCTCGGGGGGTCAGATGGTCGCCGAGGAAGTAGCAGGTGAGCAGAAAGGCAACCACGCCCAGGGCCAGCCCCGCTCCCCGCAGAGTACGGCGAGAGAGCCGAAGGTGGATCACAGCCCCCCCGCCAGGGATACCTCCTGGGCCGCCTGGAGACGGGCCCGGGCCGCGTCCCCTCGCTCCCAGTCGATCTTGTCTATGAAGACGATGTGATCGGCCACGAACTCGTGGACCTTCTCATTCCTGTCGTGGCGCCTCCGCTGCCGGTAGCGGGCCTGGACCATGATCTTGGACCCGGCCTGAAGGTAGGGATAGGTGAGCAGAGCGACGTCGCCGTAGGCGACGACCCGCACGTAGGCGGTATGCTCCCTCCCATCGTCCACCGCCAGGTAGAGACGGAGGAAGGGGAGGCGGGATTCGCCCACGCGCTGGAAGTGGGGCGGGTGGGTGATGTTGCCGATGAAACGACAATCATTATTCCACGACATTTCCCACCTCCCGGTAAGGAGCTCTGTCGGCTGGGTTCGACGATAGCATCTTTGGCCTCCTCAGATGTTGGGATAGGTACGGCTACGTGCCCCAGGATATGGCGCAAAGCGCGGCCGCAGGGGAAATCGACTCGCAGATGAGGAAGATAGCGGACACCGGCCACAGGCCGGCCTTGGTGAGAGGCGGATAACGGATGCATCGGACCTGGCTGTGATGTCTGTTGCGATGTCTGTCCTGGGTGGACATTGTAGCCATCTTGGGGAGATTGTCAAGTCGCCTGGAGCGGTTTTGCCTCCCGCCCCCAACCGTGCTATAATCCGGTTGCCCGCCGCCCGGTGGGCTTCTATCGTGAGCAGCGGGAGGTAAATGAACCAAATGGCACGGAGAAGTGGGAGAAGCCGACAGTCGGCGAATCGGGCCCAGACAGTCTTCGTTCTCAGCCTCATCCTGCTTTTCCTCTTCATCGCTGGCGGTATCGGCTACGCGTTCTACCTCCAGGTGCGGGAATGGGTCGCCAGTTCCGACATTCTGCCGAACATGACCTCCAACAACCCCGGCGAGGGGATCAACTGGGTCCCCGGGCAGCCCCTTCCGACCTGGGAGGGGACAGAGCGGGTGAACATCCTGGTGATGGGGGTCGACGAGCGAGAGAGCGAGGAAGGCCCCTGGCGGACCGACACGATGCTGGTCTTCACTGTGGACCCGCTGACCAAGTCTGCCGGGGTGCTCTCGATCCCCCGGGACCTCTGGGTACCCATCCCCGGCTACGGAGACAACCGCATCAACACCGCCAACTATCTGGGAGATGCCTACGACTACCCCGGCGGCGGCCCGGCCCTGGCGATGCGCACCGTCCAGTGGAACCTGGGCGTGCCCATCCACTACTACGCCCGCCTCAACTTCCACGGCTTCGTCGAGCTGGTGGACCTGATCGGCGGGATCGATGTCTACGTGGAGGAGACCATCGACGACCCCACCTACCCCGACGCCCACTACGGCTACGACCCCCTCCACATCGAGGCAGGCTGGCAGCATATGGACGGGGAGCTGGCCCTCAAATACGCCCGCACCCGCCACAGCAACGGAGGGGACTTCGACCGATCCCGGCGACAGCAACAGGTGCTGCTGGCCATCCTGGATAAGGTAACCCGCCTGGAGATGCTGCCCCAACTGGTCCCCCAGGCGGCCCAACTGTGGGAGACCCTCAGCGATTCGGTGCAGACCGACTTGACGCTGGACCAGATCGTCCGCCTGGCGAACCTGGCGACCCAGATCCCCCGGGAGAACATCCGTATGGCGGTGATCGATGAGACCTGCACGATGTTCTGGGAGACGCCAGAAGGACAACAGGTGCTGGTCCCGATCCGAGATTGTATCCGCGAGCTGCGGGATGAGATCTTCACCACCGAACCGGTGACCGCCTCGGAGGAAGACCCGGCAGCCCGGCTGGAGGAAGAGGCGGCCACGGTGACGGTGTGGAACGGCACCTTGACCAATGGCCTGGCGGGGAGGACTGCCGAGTATCTGCGGGAACAAGGTCTCCTGGTGATGGGGTACGATAACGCCGATCGGTTCGACTATGAGGAGTCCCTCATCATCGTTCATACCGGCAAGACCTTCACCGCCGAGACCATCGCCCAACTGCTCAGCCTCCCCCCGACAGCGGTGGTGATCGAGAACAACCCCCAGGCGGAGGTGGACATCCTGGTCATCCTCGGCGCCGACTATCAGCCTCCCACACCGTAGAGGGGAGATATGCCGCTGCGAGACGTACTGGCCGTGGTGCTCGGGGGCGGGCGGGGGACCCGCCTCTACCCGCTGACCAAGCTGCGGGCCAAGCCCGCCGTGCCCCTCGCCGGCAAGTACCGGCTGATCGACATCCCCGTCAGCAACTGCATCAACTCCGGCATCACCCGTATCTTCATCCTCACCCAGTTCCTCTCCGCCTCGCTCCACCGGCACGTCTATCAGACCTACAAGTTCGACGTCTTCTCCGGTGGCTTTGTGGAGATCCTGCCGGCGGAGCAGACGCTGACCAGCACCGACTGGTACCAGGGGACAGCGGACGCGGTCCGTCGGCAGTTGCGCCGGTTCCTCAGCCGCGAACCGGAGGACGTGCTGATCCTGGCCGGCGACCATCTGTACCGGATGGACTATGGCGAGTTCATCGCGTTCCACCGGGAGAGTCGAGCCGACGTCACCATTGCCGCTCTCCCCGTCTCGGCCCATGACGCCCCCCGTTACGGCATCCTCAAGACCGATGAAGAGGGACGCATCGTCACCTTTTGGGAGAAGCCCCAGGGGCCGGAGGTGCTGGAGGGATTGGAGAGCCGCCACGGGGACGATCGGCCCTACCTGGCCTCGATGGGCATCTATGTCTTCCGCATGGACGTACTGGCCCAATTACTGGACGAGATCCCCGGTGACGACTTTGGCGGGGACATCATCCCCGCCGCCATCCAATCCACCCGGGTGTACGCCTTCCCCTTCGAAGGCTATTGGGAGGACATCGGCACCATCTCCGCCTTCTATGAGGCCAACCTGGCCCTCACCCGGCCGACCCCTCCCTTCGATTTCTACGATCCATCCCGGCCCATCTACGCCCGCCCCCGCTTCCTGCCCGCCTCGCGGGTGGACGGCTGCCGGCTGGAGCGGGTGGTGGTGGCCGACGGCTGTCGCCTCTACGACGCCGATCTAGAAGAATGCGTCATCGGCCTGCGCTCTATGGTGCGACCAGGGACACGGCTGTTCCGAGTGGTGATGATGGGGGCCGATTTCTATGAGGATGAGGCTCAAAAGGCGGAGAACCACCGCCTGGGCCGGCCCCACGTGGGGATCGGCACGGGCTCCCACATCGAGCGGGCCATCATAGACAAGAACGCCCGCATCGGCCAGGGGGTCGTCATCCGCTCCCACGAGGGAGAGCCGAACAGGGAGGAGGAGAACTACGTCATCCGGGATGGCATCGTCGTCATCCCCAAAAACGCTATCATCCCCGACGGCACGACGATATAAAGTTCCTACCCCAAAGACACGGAGAACACGGAGTTGCACAGAGCCTCCGGCTTCTCAGCGCTCCTCTGGGGCCTCCGTGTCCCCGTCGTTCTGTGCTTCAGATGATCCCCAGCTCCCCGGTCAGCGGGAGCGGCCCGTTGGTCAGGAACCCCTCCCCGTAAGCGACGGTGATCATCATCCCATAGTACCGGGCCGCGATCTCCACGGCGAAAAGGATCGGCGCGTACTGAGACCCGTGAGCCTGAAGGGCCTTCTGCTTGATCCCGTAGACGTCGGTGATGTCCAGCACGAAGGTGGGGCGACATGGCCGTTGGAAGGAGAGGGGGAAGGTCAGGTGATGGGGTTGAGGGATCAGCGGTTCGTGCTCGGGGAAGAGGGCGGGGCGCGTCGCCAGATAGGTCGCCCGTTCCACCAGCCGGGCCGTGGCCGCGTGATCGGGATGGTGGTCCTCGAAATGGGGAGAGAGCACCAACCGGGGACGCAGTTCCCTCAGCACCTGGGTGATCCGCAGGCTGTTTTCGTAGTTGAACTCTAGTGCTGCGTCCGGCATATCTAGCAGGCGGAATGCGTCTACTCCCAGGATCTCCGCTGCGGCGCGGGCCTCGGCCACCCGAACCTCCCGGTCCCCAAACGTCCCCATCTCCCCCTGGGTCAACACCAGAATCCCGGTCCGCAGACCGCGGGACTTCGCCTTGAGGAGAAACCCGGCGCATCCTGCCTCCGCGTCGTCGGGGTGAGCGCCGATCGCCAGGATGTCCACGGTCATGGTCGCTTCTCCCATATGGCGCAGCTACTCCGCCCTCACCACGGACCCGCAGTAGGGGCACTCAGCGGCATCGGGGCCGTGCCACTCGACTTCGTCGGGCAGGAGGGGGCCGCCGCAGGATGAGCACTGCGCCGGCAGCCGCCCTCTCCGGCCAGCGCGGGCGGCGGTGAAGCGGGCCGCCAACTCCCGACGGGTGGTGCCGGCTCTCTGAAGGGTTTCTTCCAACATCCCCTCCACCTCTGCCGCCTCCGCTTCGTGGCCGGCCTGCCGGAGAACCGTCGCCAGCCGCTCGGCGGTGGCGGCGACCCGCTCCGGGAGGGGGGCGTGAGCGAAGACATCCATCGCCCGGCGGGCGCTCTCGACCGCCCTCCGGGCCTTCCCCCCC
>DQUX01000123.1 GCA_015662065.1 Anaerolineales bacterium
GGCGGGCCGGCGTGGAGGATGAGCCGGTCGTGGTAGCCGGGGATGACCTCGCGGGCGATCCCCATCCCCACCAGCATCGGACGGCCCTGCATCATGCGGGTGACCGCCTCGGTGTTGGCCGCCTCGATGTCGACGCCTGTCCGAGTGAACTGGAGCTTCGGCACCAAGGGCGGTCTCCAGTCCACTTGCACGACCGGCACGCCCTGTTGCTCCAGGCTCTCAGTGAAGGAGCGCAGGCCCACGTTCACCACGTACAACGGCCTCCCGAACAGCTCTTGAACCTTTCCCGTCACAGGTTTCGCCTCCATAGAATTAACCACGCCCCCGTATCTCCGTGGCTCCTCAGAGTGTCTCTGTGCCCCCTGCACCCCTGAGGTTATCCAACTATGAACCTCACAGCGCCGGAATCCCCGTTCCGACCCCACAGTGACCTATGCACCTCTGGGGTTATCCAATGATGAACCCTGCCAGCCGGACGGCTGCACCGTTGCAGGAGGCCACGACCGCCCCCGCCCCCTCCAGCGCCTGCACCTGGCGGGTCAACCCCTGCGGGTCTCCCTCCGTCCCCGTCACCGAAGCGACGACAATCAGCTCCCGCCCCTCGTTTGCGGCGTGCTCCCGTGCCCGGCGGATGGCCGGGCCTAGCTCGCCAACCGGGTCAGGATGGGCACCGTACCCCAGCACCACATCCAGCAGGATCACCGCCACCTCTGGATCGGCCGCCTCCTGCATCAGGCGTCGAATGCGCAGGTCGTTGTCTATCATCGGGTGGGGGCGGCCCACGGTGAACTCGTCCTCCCCCAGGTCCACCGCGCAGTTCCCCTCGCTCCGGGTGGCATCCTTCAACCTCAGGCGGGAGTCCACCGCCACGTTGGAGAGAACACCCCCCAGGATCTCCTCCCAAATGATGAGCGATTCCGCCGCCAGCGTCCCACCGCTGAAGAGGCCCCGCAGGTACCTCTGGCCCGGCTTCAGTCGCTTCTTGAGCTCCGCCGCCTGTCCCTTCAGGTCCACGATCTCCCGCTGGATCACCTCGTCGGCCGAGGGCCCCTGGTACCCTTCCACCTCCGCCGCCGCCAGGTAGGCCGCCTCCTGGAGCGTGCGGGCCGGGATCGCCCCGGCGGCAGCGACGAGAGCGGGGTCTCCGCCCAGGAAGCAGACCACCGTGGGTTTATCACTCCTCCCCACCTGTTCCAGCACCCGCTCGGCGATGGTCGGCGAGGGAGGCTTGGAGACCAGGAGCAACACCTGAGTCGCGGGGTCCGCCTGAAGCGCCTTGATCCCCTCCAGCATCATGATGCCGCCGACCGCCTCTTTCATATCCCGCCCGCCGGTGCCGATGCCCTGGGTGATGCCGACGCCCAACTTCGCCAGGAGCGTGCTCACCTCCTGCAGGCCGGTGCCGGCCGCCGCCACGATACCGACGGGCCCCTCAGGGACAGCGTTGGCAAACCCCAGCGCGACCCCGTTGATGATCGCCGTCCCGCAGTCGGCCCCCATCATCAGCAAGCCGTGCTCAGTGGCGTACTTCTTCAGGGCGACCTCATCCTCAATCGGCACGTTGTCGCTGAAGAGCAGGACGTGGAGGCCATTTCGCAGCGCCTCCCAGGCCTCGGCGGCGGCGTACTGCCCGGCGACAGAGATGACCGCCAGGTTCGCCTCCGGGTTGCTCCTCACCGCCCCCCGGATCGTGCGGGGCCGGAAGGCTGGCCCGGCCTCGGCCACCTCTGGCCGACGGGCCAGGTGGGCCTCCGCCACCTCCAGCGCGTGGCTGGCGGCCTCCTCCGTCTCGGCCTGGACCACGATGACCAGGTCGTTGGGGGTGGCAGCCTCCACCTCCGGCAGGAGCATCCCCGCCTCCCGTAGGATAGACTTGTTGGCATCGGTTGCCATCACGACGGCCGCATCCACGACGCCGGGAAGTTGGGTCAGCTCCCGAGCGACCTCCATCAGGGTGACAGAGTCGTGATACTCACCGGGTTTGACCAGGCTCTTTGCGGGCAAGTGGCTCCTCCTCTACCAGAAATACAGACGCCGACCGCGGCTGGGCCGAAGGTCGGCGTTCGATTCACAGTATGGCACACAGGCAGGGGGCTTCCACCTCGGCTCCGCGTCCCCCCGTTACGACCAGCGCTGTCTCTTGACCGGACAAGGGAACCCTCCCCTCCAGATCTGTGAACCGTGAGTATATACTACCACACCACCCATGTCAAATTGACTCCCCACCGGTCACGCAGCCCACCGGTCCCTCTCGACCAGCTTGCCGTGACTGATCACGTGCGCCGGCGGCCCGTGGTGGCGCAGCGCCTCCAAGACGCTCGGCCGGTCAAGCACCACCAGGTGGGCCGGTGCACCCACCTTCAGCTCGAAGCCCTCCAATCCCATCGCCCGGGCTGCCTCCCGGGTGATCATATCGTACAGGATCTCCATCTCGGCCTCGGTGGTCATCCACAACAGATGGGAGGCCAGGAAGGCCACCTCCAGCATGTTGTTCCGTCCATACGGATAGTATGCGTCCGAGATGTCATCCTGCCCCAGACAGACCAGGGCCTCTTCCTCGATAAGCTCCTTCACCCGGGCGTGCAGCGGCCCGGTGTGGGGATCGCTCACCACCCCCATCTGGGCCGCCTTCAGCAGCGCGACCACCTTCTGGAAGTACGGCCGGGGATAGAGTTCCATCGCGCGGGCGTGGTGGGCCAGCGACCGCCCGTGCCAGCCCTCCTCGATGGTCTTGACCGCCAGCATCTCCAACGTCCGCAGGCCGGGGTCCCCGGCGTCGTCAACGAGCATAGAGAGCGGCTTGTCGTACTCCTTGGCGATCTCGAACATCTCATCGATATGTTGCTGGGCAGCGGCGTCTGTATACTCGATCCATGGAATGCCCCCCACCACGTCCGCGCCCAGGTCCATCGCCTGCCGGATCAGATCGGCCGCCCCCGGCTCCCGGACCACCCCGTCCTGCGGGAACGCCACGACCTGAATGTCCACGACCCCCTTGAACTCCTCCCGCACCCGGATGAGCGCTTTGACCCCCTCCAGGCGGGCCTTCGTGTCCACATCGGCGAAGGCTCGGACGTGCGTGTTGCCAAACAGCGCCGCCGCCCCGATGGCCTTGCGCACGTTCTCGACGATCCAGGACTCATCGTACCGGGCCTTCACGCGAGCGGCCAGCTCGATGGCCGTCATCGCCTTGCCCATCCCCTCGCCGTGATAGTCCCTCAACGCCTCCTCGTCCATCATCTGCAACGTGTAGACCTTGCACAGATGGAGATGAGGGTTGACGAAGGACTCGGTGACCAGATTGCCCTGGGCATCGATCTCGGTCTCCGCCTCAACGGCCAGGCCCTCCTCGATGGCAGCGATTCGCCCGGCCTCGATGCCGATGTCGACCAGGCGGTCGGTCCGGTCCCGCAGCCGTGCGCGCTTGATCAGGATGTCAAAAGGCCCCGCCATGGATGACCTCCTCTCTGGGTAGTGGGAGACTGCCATTATATTCCGCTACCGACACGTGTCAAATCGCGGGTGTAGGGCAGGTGTCCTCCCCCCCTTCCTCCAAGATTTGACACCCCTTTCATATTAAGTATACTTGCGGGTATCCTGAAACCCGGTTGAGTGCTTGTCACTCCTTAAGCTGGCCGCGCTCGCACTATACCTCTCAGGCGGCGCGGATATAATTACCGGTCCCCGCCAAGACTTACCCAGGGAGGTGAAATGTCGGAGACCATCGCCGTGGGATTTACCCTTAACGGCCAGCCCGTCCGCGCCCAGGTGGAGCCGGAGATGACGCTCCTCCGTTTCCTGCGGGACGAACTGCACCTCACCGGCACCAAGAACGGCTGCTCCACCGGTCACTGCGGCGCCTGTACCGTCATCCTCAACGGTAAGGCGACCCGCTCCTGCCTGGTGAAGATGGGATCGGGCCGGATGGAGGGTGCGGAAGTGACGACCATTGAGGGCCTGGCCCCGAAGGGGAAGCTCCACCCCATCCAGGCCGCCTTCATCGAGCACGGCGCGGTCCAGTGCGGATTCTGCACCCCCGGCATGATCCTGACCGCCAAGGCTCTGCTCGATGAGAACCCCAACCCCACCGAGGAGGAGATCAAGGCCGCCCTCACCCGCAACCGGAACATCTGCCGCTGCACCGGCTACGTCAAGATCATCGAGGCGATCAAGGGGGCAGCAGCCCGCATCGCGGCGGGAGAGGAGGCGGTCGACCCCGAGGCCGTGCTGGTCGAAGAGCGGGCCGATCTGCCCCGGCTGCGCCGGGACGGGCTGGGATTGGTCGCCGGGACCACCCAGTATAGCGACGACCTGCTGTTGGAAGGCATGCTCCACGGCAAGATCCTCTGGAGCGCCCACCCCCACGCCGAGATCCTGGAGATCGACACCTCCGAGGCGGAGGCGATGGAGGGGGTGGCACTGGTGGTGACGGCCAAGGACATCCCCGGCGAGAACAAGGCCGGCCTCCTAGAACTGGACCAGCCAGCTATCGCCGCCGATAAGGTCCGCTTCATCGGCGACCCGGTGGCAGCCGTCTTCGCCGAGACGGTCGAGATCGCCCAGGCGGCCCTGGACAAGATCCGGGTGGACTACCGCCCGCTGCCGGGGGTCTTCTCGCCGGAGGAGGCCGCCCGGCCGGGCGCCCCCCTCATCCACGAGAAAGGCAACCTAATCCACCACGCCCGCATCGAGCGAGGGGACGTGGAGGCAGCCTTCGAGAAGTGCGCGGTGGTGGTGGAGCACACCTACACCACTCCCCACATCGAGCACGCCTTCCTGGAGCCAGAATCCGGCGTCGGTATCCCGAACGAGGACGGCGGGGTGACCCTCAAGACGGGCACGCAGGCCGCCTTCGACGACCGCAAGCAGCTCTCCCGCATCCTGGCCCTGCCGGAGGAGAAGATCCGCGTCATCCAGATGCCGATGGGGGGTGCCTTCGGCGGCAAGGAGGACATCCTGATCTACCAGTTCCTGGCCCTGGGGGCGCTTCTCTCCCAACAGCCGGTGAAGATCACCCTCACCCGCGAGGAGTCGCTGCGCACCCACCCCAAGCGCCACCCGGCCAGGATGCGCTTCAAGACCGGTGCCGATGCCGATGGGCGGCTGCTGGCATTGGAGGCGGAGGTGGTGCTGGACGGCGGGGCGTACGCCTCGTTGAGCGTGGACGTATTGGAAAACACCCTGGTCTTCGGCGGCGGCCCCTACTACATCCCCAACGTCAAGCTGGAGGGCTGGGCCTGGTACACCAACAACGTCCCCTGCGGCGCGATGCGGGGCTTCGGGGTGATGCAGGTGGCCTTCGCCTTGGAGAGCAACCTGGATGAGATCGCCCGCCGGCTGGGAAAGGACCCCTTCGAGATCCGGTTGCTCAACGGGCTGGACGTGGGCCTGCCCACCGTGGCGGACCACGTGCTGGAGGAGGGGGTGGTGGGCATCAAGCCGACTATCACCGCCGCCCGGGAAGCGTTGCAGAAGCTCCAGATCCCTGATCCCGCGCCCGGGAAACGGATCGGCATCGGCGTGGCCTCGGCGGTGAAGAACATCGGCTTCGGCCACGGCTTCCCGGAGAGTTCGGGGGCCGTCGCCGAGCTAGATCGCTCCGGCCGGGTGCGCGTCCTGGCCAGCCAGTTCGAGTACGGCCAGGGGGCCCGCGCCAGCCTGGTCCGGCTGGCCGCCGAGGAGCTGGGCGTGCCAGCGGACCGCATCGAGGTCGTCTGGCCGGATACCGCCGTCACCCCCCCCACCGGCCCCACC
>DQUX01000343.1 GCA_015662065.1 Anaerolineales bacterium
CTTGAGCTCCTGTTGGAATCTTCGATCACCCATGGCCTATCCTCTCGGAAGAGGAGAGAGTTGCTACTGGCTGGTATCTCTCTTTTGGCGTTCAGTTCCCCGTGTCAAATACTCCGCCCACCGCGCTGCCAGGCCACTGTAGCGCACGGTGGTTGGCTGCATGAGAGCTTTTTGCAGTTCCATGAGCCGAGCCTTCATCTCATTGTCTTTGCTGCGTCGGGCCAGGCGAGCGAGGCTGTACGCCTGCATCCAGGCCCAGCGCCCGTAGAACATCTGGGGCCTGGGCAGGGGTAGTTTTTTGTCCGCCGGCCGTTTCCGGTTCTCCCGCCGCACCCGCCGCCGGGCGTCCCGCAGGCCGGTGCGATACAGATGGTAGAGGCTCTGCACCACCTGAAGCAACGCTCTGGGCAACCGCTTCTGGCGCTCCTCCTCCGACTTGACCCGGTTCTCCTCGTCCTCGCCGATTAGCCACAACAGATTGTCCTTCTGCTCGGAAACCCGGTTCCACTCTTCCCAGCCCACCACCTGCCCCAGGAAACAGAAGGCGTCCTTCGCCAGCCCGTCGGCGCGGGTGTAGTGTTTGGCCTGTTCCTCCGCCTCTCCCGCCCGCTCGGCCGCCCGGTACAGCGGGAACTTGCGTCCCTCCAGCGTCACCCCGCCGGAGAGGGTCAGGTGGGGATTGCGGTCGGTGTAGGTGGTGAAATCCTCTCGGATGCGCTCCGCCAGCATCGGCATCAGGTCCCACGACCCTACAATGAACAGGTCGTCGCCGCCGGCGTAGATGACGTAGAGGGCGTTCCTCCCCGCGCCCGCCTCATCACACGCGCGGTTCAAGTGGCCCGCGAAGAAGAGGTCCATCGCCGCGCTCAGCGCCGAGACCTGGGCCATAGACCCCCGGAGGTATTCTCCGAATACCCTCCCCAGGTTGTCCACGTCCATCCGCAGCACCCCTACCCGCTGGATGCCCTCCGATTGCAGCGCCATCAGTCCAAAGTCCTTGATCCGCTCCCCGGGCGGCAACGGGTAGTCAGGATGGTGCTCCCTTACCCATCGGCGGTCCGCATCGGTAATGCGCGGTGTCACGTTGGCCAGGAACCGGAACCCGTGGACGCCCTCCAGGTCGGTTCGGTTGAGCACGTAGACCGTTTCGCCGTCTTTGGGCTGAGGACGGTCGCGCTCGAAGCGGTAGACAAAGCCGGTCAGGCGGGCGAGGAGCCCCCTCCAGCCAAGGTCCTGTCGAGATACGTCGTCCGCCTCGGCTACAACCATCCGCAGCGAGTCGTAAGCGATCTCACCGGCCAGCGCCTCGAAACTGCGGCACAGCCCGCACTTCCTTACCTCCTCGCCGGCCTCGGTGGTCTCAGTACTCAGTTCGCCCTCCCGCCGAGGTTCCCGCTGGCAGACCTGACAGCACTCCTCTCCGCCCAGCCCCTTCGGCTCGAAGAGCACGTCCCACCCATCCTCTTCGATCACCTCGGCGAAGCGGCGGGCCTTGGCGGCAGCGATCCTGGCCCCCAGCCGCTCGCGCACCTCGGTGAAGTCCGGTCTCCTCACCGCCGACGCCGGCAACTCCTCCCACGCCAGAGCCAGATACAGGTCACCTTCGAACTCTTTCAGCAGAGAGCGGTTGAACTCTGTCTGCCATTCCTCCAGCACAGCCTCGCTGCCCGCCGGCGCCAGCAGTACGAAGTTGCCCCCCGCTGCATAGACCACGTTGGCCTCCGGCAGCCCCCCCAGCTCCCTTCGCAGCGCCCGTACCACCCCATCCCCCAGCAACTGCAAGAAGAAGGAGCGCCCCCGCAGCCCTTTGGTCGCCCCCTTGCTGGTCAGGGTGTAGAGAAAGTCCTGGATACCCGGGATGTCGCCCCCGATGAGGAGAAACCGCTCCGCCGGACGGTCCGCCCCTCCCGATGCGTAAATCAGCGCCGTCAGCACCTTGAACTCCTCATAGAGGGAGATCCCCGGTTCCCTGTAGGTACATGCCACCGCCCAGGCGTACTTCTGGAAAAGGTGCGTAAACCGCTCGAGATCCAGGCCGCCTTCGGATAACCGCTCGAACCCCGCCGCGAATCCTCTCCATAGTTCCTCGGGAGGCACCCCTGGTCCAGGAAGCAGAGTCTCCAGAGAGAGGGGACGGGCAGCCACGGAAGTTGGCCGGGGCGGTTCGCCCTCCGGCCGCACGAGGGAGAAGATCGCTTGCAGCCCATCCCCCTTCCCATCCGGCCCCCATTCCGGCGAGAGGAGGCGTCCGTATTCGGAGAGCCACTCACCCATCCAGGGCTCCACCTCAAGAGGCCACTTGCCGGGATCGATCCCGGCCCAGCGGGCCAGCGCTCCAACGGCCCACGCGATGAGCGCTCTCTCAGCCTTTGTCCGCTGTTGATTGTCCAAGACTTCCCCCTTTCCCCCGCACCCATTGCATCGATAGTTGGGCACTTGTAAGGTCGCCGAGTGCAAGA
>DQUX01000081.1 GCA_015662065.1 Anaerolineales bacterium
CCCCAAGACGATGCCCAGCACAGCGACGCCGATCATATCCAGCCGCAGGTGTTCTCCACTAATTGCATGATGAAACTGGGGTTGACGAGGTAGATGAAGATGGTGAGCGCTATGGGCAAGAAACTGATCAGATACCCCGACGCCCGGCCCATCGCCGTGAGGGCTCGGATCTCGCCTTGGATGCGAACCCGCTCACGGATGGTGAAACTGATAGCGTCCAGCACCTCCGCCAAGTTGCCGCCCACCTCCCGCTGGACCTTGATGGCGGTGATCATCAGGTCCAGGTCCTCGGAATCCACCCGGCGAAGCATGTTGTCCAGTGCCGTCTCCACAGACAGACCCAACTGAACCTCTCTCACCACCCGGTCGAACTCCTCGGCGATGGGAGGCCCCATCTCGTGAGCCACCGTCTCCATCGCCTGCAACACGCTGTAGCCGGAGCGGATGGAGTTCACCAGCAGGTTGATAGTATCCCCCAACTGTTCGTTGAAGGCCTTAAGGCGTTTTCCCTGCAGGTAGCTCACGTACCACCGGGGAGCGAAGAACCCAAGCACCCCCGCCAACAGAGCCATCACCGCGTCCCGCCTCAGCACGTAGATTCCCCCGCCGAAGAGGACCACGCAGACGACGGTGGCGACCAGGAACTCGGTGGCCGTCAGTTTGAGATTGGCGCGGGCCAGTTGGGTGCGGATGTTCTCGGCGAACCCCCTCCGCGCCAGCGCCTTATCCACCCGCTCCGCCAGCGGCGGCGCTCGCTCGACGGGGACATCCACCGAGAGGGCCACCCCGCTCTCGGTGTACCGATCCAGCCGCTCCTTCACCTCATCCCGTCGTCGCCCAAGCAAAGCGATCGCCGCAAACGTGATCACCCCACCCACGAGGACGACGATCAACACGATCAAGAGGACATCCATCTCACAACCTCTCAGATACCGCTACAGCCGCCTCCGATCCCCCATCCCGAAAATCGTCGGCGGCAGGTGAATGCCGGCAGCCTCGATCTTCCCCATAAACTTGGGGCGGATGCCGGTCGGGCGGAGCCGGCCGATCACCCTCCCCTCCTCGTAGCCGGCCAGTTCGAACTTGAAGATCTCCGCCATCACAACGATATCCCCCTCCATACCCTCCACCTCGCTGATGCTGACCACCCTGCGGGTGCCATCCCGCATCCGCTCCAACTGGACGATGAGGTCTAGAGCGGCGGCGATCTGCTCCCGGATAGCCCGGTGCGGGAGCTCCATCCCGGCCATCAGGACCATGTTCTCCAGGCGGGCCAGGGCATCCCGGGGACTGTTGGCGTGAATGGTCGTCATCGAGCCCTCGTGACCGGTGTTCATCGCCTGGAGCATATCAAAAGCCTCTGCACTCCGACACTCGCCGACGATGATCCGATCGGGGCGCATCCGCAGGGAGTTGATCACCAGGTCGCGGATGGTCACCTCCCCCCGCCCCTCGATGTTGGGTGGGCGGGATTCCAGGGTGACGACGTGCTCCTGCTGTAACTGCAACTCCGCCGCGTTCTCGATGGTGATGATCCGCTCGTTGTTGGGAATGTAGCCGGAAAGGATGTTCAGGAAGGTCGTCTTGCCGGTGCCGGTCCCTCCAGAGACCAGGATGTTGAGCTTGGCCCGGACGCAGGCCTTGAGGAACTCGACCGCCTCCGGGGTGATAGAACCCAGTTCGATCAGCCGCTCGGCGGTGAGGGGGATCTTGTAGAACTTTCGGATGGTCAATACCGGGCCGACCAGGGAGAGAGGCGGGATGATGGCGTTGACCCGGGAGCCATCCTGCAGACGCGCGTCCTGGTAGGGAACGCTCTCGTCGATGCGCCGCCCCAGCGGGGCGACGATCCGCTCGATGATCCGCATCAGGTGCTCCTCCGACTCGAAGGCGGCATTGACCCGCTCGATCCGGCCGTCCCGCTCCACATAGATGTTCCTGGGGCCGTTGACCATGATCTCCGTCACCGTGGCGTCGGCCAGGAACGGCTCCAGGGGGCCCAGCCCCAGGATCTCCGCGACGATCTGCTCGAACAGCCGCTCCCGCTCGGCCCGGCTCAGGACGATGTGCTCCTCGGCCAGGATGGACTCAAACATCTCCCGGATAGTCCGCCGCACCTCATCCTGCTTGGTGACGTCCATCGTGGGGTCAAGCTCGTCGATCAGCTTGTTCTGAATCCGGGTCTTCAGGTCCCGGTAGGCATCCCGCACTGGCGAAGGCGCGGAGCGATGCACCCGCCTCTCCGGCGGAGCGGTCCCCGCTGGTTGTCGCTGCCGCTGGCCTTTCTCAATCCTTCTCAAGAGCGACATATCCCTCCTCCCTCTCACCTACTCCCCACTATCCGTCAGGAACCAAAGATACGCCCCAGCATACGCCGGCTGGTCTCCGCAGAGGCCCATTCCTCCACCACCTCTTCCTCCTCGCCGCTCTCCAGTTCCTCCAGCCTCTCCGACACCGTCTTCGCCAACCGCGCGAAAGCCTGGGCGATGGGTCTCCCGGCCCCCTCGGTGACCACAGGGATGCCCCGATTGGCAGACATCGCACCGGCCCGCTCATCGTAGGGGATATGAGCGATGGACGGCATCAGGGCCCGCTCGATCTGATCCAGGCGGATACCGGTGGGCCGGTCGGCGTGGTTGATGACCAGGGCCAGTTTGTCCATCGGGTAACCCAGGCGGCCCGCCAGGTCCATAAACTGGCGAACGTCTTTGATCGCCGGGATATGAGGGGTGATGACCAGCAGGATCAGCACCGCCTCGTCCAGCAACGTCAGGGTGACCTCATCCACCCACCCCCAGGTGTCGGCAACCACCACGTCGAACTCCCGCAGCATCTGCCGGAGAATCGCCCGCATCTTCCGACCACCCCCGCCCCCCGTTCCAGTGTCGTCCACCAGCAGGGGCTCCGCCGCCTCCGGGTGGGGCGGGGCCAGCAGGGCCTTCAGGCCGGAGGGATGGGGGGTGAGCACAGCGGTCAGCATATCGGCATCCAGGTCGTCGATCTGAGGGGCCAGGTCGGCGACGCTCCGGCTGGGCTGGAGATTGAGCATAACCCCCACATCACCGAACTGGAGGTTGCCATCCAAGATGGCGACCTTCCGGCTGCCCCCCAGCCTGTCCTGGAGGGTCACGGCCAGGTTGACCGCCACGGTGGTACAGCCGACCCCTCCCTTGGGAGCGAAGACGGCGACCAGGTGCCCCTGCCGGGCGGGCTCCCGCCCTCCCGGCCCCATAACAGCGCTCGGCGGCGGGGCAATGCGGGCCGCCTGCGCCTTCCCGATCTCATAGACGCGGCGGATCGTGCTCATCAACTCGTCGCCGCTGGGCGGCTTGACCAGGAAATCCCGCGCTCCCGCCGCCATCGCGCGGCGCATATAGCCGGTCTCTCCCTGCACCGACAGGATGACGATCTGCGCCGTCGGCACCTCCCGCACAATGTGCTCGGTGGCGGTGATGCCATCTATTCCGGGCAGGTTGATGTCCATCAGGACGACATGCGGCTGGGTCTCCTTCGCCAGCTCCACCCCTTCCTCCCCGGTGGCAGCCGCGCCCACCACCTCGATGTCGGGGTCGAAGGAGAGCAGCTTGCGCAGATTCTCCCTCGTCTCGGCGACGTCGTCGACGATCAGAACTCGGATTCTATCGTGAATCTCCACATCCATCCTCTAGTATCACTCGGCAGGCCGGCTGACCGCCTCGACGCCAGCCTCAACCTCTTGCTCCAGTTGACTGGGAGTTACCGGCCCAACGCCGTAGGGAAGCTTCGGCGGGATCGCGATCCCGTAGCGCGTTATGATGTACTCCATAGACACAGGATCAGTGGTCACGATGTCGGTATCGCCCGCCCCCCGGAGGACCAGGTCCACATCGGCCTGAAGCTCCATCAGCGCCTTGAGCACCAGCGCATCCTGCGGGTCCACGATCAGGATCACCGCCTGCGTCACTGGGGGGGGCGTCGGCTGGGCCTCCCCCTCCACCGGCTGCTGCCCCTCCTCCGCCGGCCGGACCGTCTCCCCCTCCGCCGGCTGTTCCTCGAACTTGCCCACCCCCAGCACCACCACATCCTGGATGGTCATCTGGGCCACATATCGGCTCTCGGCCGCGTCGGTCGGGTAGACCATGATAGCGTGCCCCGTGGGCAGGACCTCCATACGCCCGTAGATCCCCTGACAGGGTTCCTCCCCACCAATGCAGATATACTGGTTGGGCAGCACGCTTTGGAACTCCTCGTCCAACTGGGAGATGGTCCAGGAGACCAGGACGTCCACGTGGTCGCCCGGCTCGATGGTCCACGCCACAGCCCCCAGGAAGTCCATCGGAATGGCGTAGGCCCGCTTCCCCGGGGGGATCGTGAGGGCCGCCTCTGAACCCACCGCCCCCACCGCCGCCGGGCTTCGGGACAGCATGCTGGGCATCAGCGGCATGCCCTGGGGGATGTCCACCCGGACGATGTAGCCCAGCACGTTCGACGGATCGGTGTAGTAGGCCCCGGGCAACCGATCGACAGGCCAGGACTGGAGCTGGATACGCTCCTCGTTGATCGCCATCCCCCGGGTAAGGTTATTGGCGGCGATCAGTATGTCCACCGTCTGCGGCTCCTCCACCTCCGGCTCCTCCTCTGTGGACGGTCTCGGTATAAGGAAGAAGACGCCGATGGCGATCGCAATGGCGATGATGATCAGGCCGACCAGGACGAGAACCCGCCTGCTACCCATTTGGCTGCCTCCTCGAACGTATTTTGTGGAGGAACTGTGATACAAACCTGTGCCGAGCGCGCTTTCACCCAGAGGTCAATATCCCGTCAAACCCCTGCTTAATCAATGATAGCGACTTCTGCCCAGATGTCAAGGCCCTCCACGCTCCGGCTAGGGCGATCCCATTTTCTGGGTAGCGCCGGAATCCCATTCCGGCGCGCCCGCGAATAGGGAGGCGATCCCATTCTCCACAAGGACGATCTCGCGAGGGAGAGGACAAGGACGCAGGGAAGCACGCCCTTCGGGCCTCCGCCCTGCGTCCTCCGCGGGATGGCTTTCACCGCCCGGTGGGACAACCCACGTAGCCGGGTCACACTCCCCAGAACCGCTAGTCCACCAGCCGCAGGAAGATCCGCTCGTACAGCTCCTCAAAGATCTCGTTCAGCTTCTCCGGCCGGTCGGCGTTGCGGTGGACCCCGCCGGTGATGTCGGCCACCGCCTCCATCAGCTCGAAGTCGGCCGAGCCGCCCAGGGTGATGGTGTAGACGACGATGCTGTTCTCGCGGGCCTCGTGGGCGTAGTAGATCACGCAGTCCTGAGCCGCCGAGCCGCCCGGCCACTGGCGGGCAGGGTCATCGTCGCAGTAGGAGTTGGGTCTCTGGTTGGCCCGCCCGTCGGTCATCACGATCATCACGTGGGCGGCGCCGGGACGGCCGCAGTGCCCCCCCGCCTGACACTCCGCACTGGTCCCGGTGCTCAACACGGCGATGCCGTCCTCCATCCCCCCGGCAATGTTGGTGGCCCCGCTGGCGTAGGTGGCGTCCAGCGCGGCGACCACCGTGTCGGTGATCACTTGGCTGGTGCAGTACTCCGGCCCCAGCCGCCGCAGACACTGCAGCTCGCTGGCGATGGTCGAGTTACTGCTGTAGCGGACGTAACCGATCTGGTCGTAGCGGGGGTCCAGCATGCCCACAAACCGCTTGGCAGCCTCGATGGCAGTGCGGATCGGCTGCTCGTCGTCCCAGACGTCGTCGTACCGACGGTCCGGGTTGGGGCCACTACTGCAGTTAGGCTCGTACTCCCGATAGCCGGTCTGCCCCGGATGACCAGCGAACCGGGCGTCGCAGGGATTGCAGGCCCAGTCCGTCCGCCCGTTGGCCCAATGGGCCGCACCCCGGCCACTGTTCCAATTGATCGGGCCGGAGGGCGGACTCCCGTCGCTACCGTAGGGGTTGGTGGTGATGACAATCCGATCCACGGCAAAGTTGGAGCCGCCCGCCCAGAGGTTCAGCGTGTGGGTCTCCCCGGCGTTCCAGAAGAAGGGAGTGCCGTTAAGCCGCCGCCACTGCCAGCGGCTGGAACTGGCGCCGTTGTATCCGGTGCCACGGCGGAATCCCCCCTCAGTGCCGAGGAAAGCTCCGTCGATCCCCCAGAAGAGCCGGCGGTCCAGCCCGTCATGCCGGCTCCAGGAATTGGCCGCCTGCCCCCGCACCCAGATGTAGTAGTTGCCGTCCTCCGGCGGGGTGAAGTCGTAGTCCGCCCTCGGGGCGGGGAAGGGCCCACCCGTCACATTGGAATTGCACCAGCCGTTGACGACGTCCTCCTCCCGGCAGGTCACGCCGTAACCGGTGGCTTCCTCGTAGTCCGGGAAGGGCATATGGAGCAGGTAGGCCCCCCGGCTATCCCGGCCGGAGGCCCCGTCGTTGGGTTCTCGTTGCATCACCCAGTAGGTGTAGTAGGGCTGGTAGAGGAACCGATCATAGGGATTGCTCAAGCGGGAGTACTCCTCCGCTTCGATGAAATAGTATCGGTAACCGCCGTAGGCGTAGTACTGGGTCGGCCCACAGTGCTCCGGCGGTCCGTCGGCCGGCCCGTTCCAGGGCAACGGGTAGAGGTTGCCCCCCGGATAGGGCACACCGTTGATCTGCCGCCAGCAACCGTAGCAGAGGGTGTCGAACTCCATCGAGCCGGAGCGGTCGAAGACGATCACGATATCCAGGTTGTTGATGTTCTCGGCGGTGGCGGAAGCCGCCGCCTGAAGCCCGATGAAGTTGATGAACCGGAGGAAGATCACCGGCACGTCCTGACGGACCAGGACCTGGATCCGGTAGGCGGAGTTCAACTGGTGCTCCGGGGGCAGGTCTAGATCGCGGAAACTGGCCGTATCCAACTCGATGATCGTCGCGGCCGCTTCCTCAGACGGGCCGGAGATGTGCTGCCCGTTTATAACCACCCGAGTCGTCGGATCGGTGGCGTCGTACCCGTTCTCCACGAGGAACTCCAGCGCCCGCTGCTGGGCGGCCTCTTCCAGGGGCAGCTCCGCCGCCGCCGCCAACGCCGCCGCGTCCACCGCCCGGGTGATCCGCACCCGCTCGATGTAGAACAACCCCAGGTCCACCCCCAGACCGGCCACGACCAGTAGGCCGAAGATCGCGAAAACGAAGATGATCAGCGCTTGCCCTCGCTGGCGATGACCGGGGGAACCCATCGCCCGCCGCGCCGCCTCCACCAGGTGCTCAACCGCCTCTCTCATCCTGCACCTCCCGCAAAACCACCTCCGTGGTGCCATCCCCTACTCCATCTGCCGCGCGTCGGAGACCACCCGCATTGCGGACTGCGTGTACATCACGTATATGTCTCCCAAGGGGATGAAGTCGTAATTCCACAGCGTGTCGTGGGCGTAGAACACTTCCAGAACGATGACCTCGTTGTCCAGCCGCTCGTACTCGTTAGCCTCCCGTATGTCATTGATCAGCACCGTCGCGTCGCTGTGCCGATCCGCAACCACCTGCATGTTCACCCGGCTGTCGCTGACCTGGATAGGCCGCGTGTCGCTGAAGGAGACGGTACCGGTGACATACTGGATGATGCCGGAGGGGATCGTCCCGTCATCCTGGATGGGGATATGGGTGATGATGATGCCGGTGTTGGGCGCGTTGCCCGTGGTGCGCAGGAAGGTAACCGAGCCGTCGGCCGTCTCGATGGTCCCCCCTGCGGAGATGATCCGCTGGGCGATGGTCTCATCGGTGAACCGCCCCCGGGCGGCGAAGCGAATCCCCTCCCGGTTCGCCGCCATCACCAACAGGTAGTTGCGCATCGCGAAACCGACCTCCACCACAGCGAGGATGAGGACAAGGAGAACCGGAAGGATCAACGCCAGCTCCAGCATACTTTGCCCACGTTCTTTCCGCCCCATCACGCCTCCTTTTCCACTCCAGATCTCATCCCGACTCAGTCCTGGAGTCGCTCCCCTGTCACGCCGTCCACCACCACGATCCACACCCGGTCTCCGGAGAGACCGGTGACGGTCCAGACCGGCCGCCCCTCCCCCCCCTCCGCCGGCCGCAACTGAGCGGCCAGACCCACCTCGGAGTGGCGTGCCATAAAGGACTCCCCCCCCGCCCCCCACCAGACCTCCAGCGCCTCGGGGCTATCCACCCGCCAGTCGGCTTCGTCGAAAGTGGGGAGTGGGTAGGGAGAGAGGGCCTCCCGCAGGAGCTGCGCCCTCCCCTCCTCGACCGCCACCAGCGCTATTCGGCGAGTGGCCGGCGAGTAGAATTGGAAGGTCCAGCCGACCTGGTCCGGCCAGCGGCCGTGGTGGTATCGCCAGTTGGCCGAGGCCACGGCCAGGCGTCCGTCCGGCTGCCAGGCCTGAGCAGCCTCCACCGCCAGCGGATAGGCCTGCCGGGCCGTCGCCCCCCCGGTGGAGCCCACCGGAAGGCCCGGGGGGGGACCTCCCGCCGCTCCCTGGGGCCGCTGGAGCACCAGCGCCGCCAACACCACGGCGACCAGCAAGGCCAGGCCGATCACCACGGCCCACCGGATCGCGCCCCGATCCCTCACAGCCATCTACGTCTCCCCCCCGACGAAGTTTCGGAAGAGAAGGGGCAGATAGACCTTCGGGTAGCTCCCATACTCGTTGCTGTCGTAGTAGGTCTCCCAATCCCCATACGGCTGGCCGACCTCATCCATATCGGACCACAGGTATGCCACGTGCAGGTGAGGGGAGGTCACCGGGGCCAGCGCCACCACCGGGCTGCCGGACTGGCCCCCGGTTCTCTGGCTTAGGAACTCCCCATTTTTAGAGGACCAGACGGCCCCAAACTGCGTCACGGTCAGTCCCTCATTGTACTTGACATCGTAGTCCGGCCAGTCCTCACTCCCCTGGTTTACATGCCAGACCACCGTGGGCCGGCCCTCCCCATCCAGGGCGACGGTGGGTTGCAGACAGCGGGTGTACTCCCACATGTCATCCGCGTCGGTGGAACTGAATATCATATCCTGCGTCATCTCACCATCCGTGCCCACCTCATGCCATTCGCTCAGCCAGTTCGCGCCGCCGTCGAGGGAGTAGTTGTACGCCAGGCTGAACCGGGTACACACCTTTTCCCCCCCCACCTCTTGACAATCATCCCCCATATCCCAGACCACAAACACCGTGTCGGAGTAGGCCGCGACGGCGGGGTTGCGGGGCGGATAGGTGTCCCCCTGCTGGCTCAGCACATTATCCGCCTCCCACCCGCTGCCCGACGTGCGGCGGCGGTAGTGGATTTCATAGTTCCCAGACCCGCCGTACGGCTCCTCCGCCCACACCACGTGGACGTGACCGTTCGACCACGCAATAGCCGGGCCGTTACCGCTCCGGTCGCTCCCAGACACCCGCTCCTCCGGCCTGGACGTTCCATCCTCCAGCCACGTGTAGTAGACCGTGCCGACATCCTCTGAGCCCTCGCTCCGGAAGTAGTCGTACACGAAGTGCGGGTTCCCCTGCGCATCCAGCGCGATGTCCACCCATCCGAATCCCGGGTCGCCCGCCCCAAGCAAGGTGGACGTGAGCACCGTGACCTGGTTGTCACAGGACCCACCCGGCTGCAGCGAGCACCACTCGTAACGGATTGCCTGGGCCTCGGGGCTGAGGCACGGATCCCAGGTGATGTACGCCACGTGGGCCGTGGTGCCGGTGACCGCCACCGCCGCCTGGGCGGCGCACAGGTCCCCATCGCCGGGAAAGACCAGCATCGGGCTGCTCCACCCGCTCCCCGTGCTCTCGGAGGCCCAGCGGAGCATCACGGAGCCCCGGGGCGCCCCTGCCCCCTGATACTCCTCCGGCCAGACCACGGCCACCCGGTCCCCGTCGGGGCTCACGCCGATGTCTGCAAAGCCGGACCAGCGCTCCGGGGCGTTCGATAGGTTGGTCGCCAGGTGCAGGAAGGACCGCTGCGGGGCGGCCAGCGCCAGGACGGCGGTCAACGCCGCCAACAGTCCCGCCATCAGCGCGGCGGCCAGCAGCCCTCCGCCCCTACTCGAGGTAGTGATCTCTGTGCCCGTCATTGTCTGGAAAACTGCCCCCCTCTCCGCATCGAACCTCGCGCCTGTTGTACTGCCGGACTACTGGAGCAAGAGGTGCACGCTGTAGTTCCGCTCATCCGCCACGACGGTGACCGTCGTGCTGTCTGTCCGCAGGTACCCGCCGACCCAGGCTTCCGAGTAGATCCAGTAGGTCCCGGGCGGGATGTTGTAGAAGTGGTAGGTCCCATCGTGGATGGAGCGAGTGTAGTACACCTCGCCGCCCTGGCTGTAGGCCCAGACTTCCGCGCCGGTCAGCGGCTGGGGCACCCCGCCGAGCATCGCCCGCACCAGCCCGCCGATGGAGGCGGTGCCGGGCACCGGGTCCGGGATGGGCTGCTCGGTACAGACGTTGCACTCCAGGTCATCCAGGTAGAAGAAGGTGCCGTCGTAGTCCTGGTCGTGGGTGGCGTAGAAGTAGACCTGGACGTTCTCCCCGGCGCGGGATTCCAGGCCAATCTCGTCAGTGAAGTCCACACTGAAGGATTCCCACGTCTCGGTGGCGGCCCCGCCGTTGGCCAGGGAGACAGCGGTGGCGATGGGGACGCCCCCGCTATCCCGCATCTGGGCGTAGATGATGTCGTCGGCATCGGGGCTGTCGGGATAGCTACAGGGGGCCAGGCTGCCCGCCACCGCTCGCTGGCCCTCCACGATGATACGGGTCAGGGAAATCACGTCGGTGGGAATCTGGACCGTCTGGTAGAGGTACGGAGCATAGGAGTTCTGGTCGCAGGGATAGGTCCCCAGCGAGGCGTGGAGCCGCATCGAGAAGGCCCCCTCGTACTGCAGATAGCCGGTCCGCTGATAGGCCCCGGTCCCTCCCGCCCTCCAATACTGGAAGACGGTCTGCGGGTTCCCCTCGAACCCACCGCTCCGGAGGAGCTGGGTGCACTCGATCAGCCCCGGCGGCTTGTAGTTCGGGCCCGGAGGCCAGGGGGGATCGTCGCCCGCCCCACAGGTGAAGGATGGGCCATCGCCGCTGGGGCCGGGGCCGCCGGCGGTGGTGGTCAACACGATGGTGGCCCACTCGAAGCCGTCCTCCCGCATCCGCACCTGCACCTGGTGGACACCGGCGGTGGGGACGAAGAGCCGGGGCTGCCCGCTATAGCCATGAATCCGGCTGGCCCAGGAGAGCCCTCCCGCGCTGAAGCCGGTGACCCGGTAGTAGTTGTTGGTATCGGGCTTGCCATCCAGCGTGACCCAGAAGGAGTCATTGCTGCCGCTGCTGCCGTAGCAACCGCGGGAGGATTCCGCGCAGGGCCGCCCCCGCGCCCAGATGTAGTAGGTGCCGGGGGTGGTGAAGTTCACGTTGTAGATCAGCACTGGCGGGTCCCGATAGTCCGAAGGCGGGTTGTCAAAGTGGTACCAACTGGAGAAGTTATCCCCCGTGTCCTGGAGAGCCAGCATCGTGGGCACGCCGCCGTAGGAGGTGGGCTGCCAGATCTTGGTCCGGCTGTAGTAGTAGCCGTCCTGGTAACTGTCGTACATAGTGGCGGGGATCACCACCTGCCCATCCTGCTCCTCCAGGGGGCACCCGGCGGTGATCTCGATCATCCCCACGTTGTTGTCCTCGTCTTCCTCCTCGATGTAGTCGGTGGTATCCACCCGGGCCCAAATCTCGTGTACGCCGGCGTCCTCCACCCACATCGTCGTCGTCACCACGACCGTCTCATAGGGGCCGATGCCATCAACCCACTGCTTCACCACCCCCAGGCGCCCTTGGGCCGGCTCCCCGCCCGGATCCACGTAGAAATCCACGTCGAAGGGCTCGGTGGCCCTCCCCGCCGACATATTGGCGATAATCACCGACATCACGAAGGTGGTCGTCGGCTGGATCTCGTCGGGGACATCGAAGGACATAACGACCAAGTCCGGCAGGGCAGGCATAGCGTGGATCTCCGCCGAGAAAGCGGCCAGCGTGTCCTCGTCGCCGCAACTGCCCGACCCGGTGTGGGTCTCCAGACGATAGTATCCCTCGCTGCCGTCGGGGATCTCCACCGGCAGATCGGTGGCGTCCCCCCCTGTGTCCACGTTCACGTCGGAGAGCAAGACGGCGGACTCCAGCCCTCCGGTGATGGACTGCCGGCACCACAGGAGGGTGTAGGGATTCTGCGTCGGCGAATGGTCATAGACATCCACCGTGATCCAGTCCAGGGGATACACCTCGTGGGTAGAGGCGAGGATATAGGCCCCTTCGATCTGCCACTCCTTCCCCGCCGTGTCCCCCGGCTCCCCCAGGTCCCAGTAGTCATCCCCGTCCAGGTCGATCCACGCCTCCAGGCTGGCGACACCGGGGCGATTGGCGTAGACCGTCCGTATGGCCTCACCGCTCCCGTCGGTCGGGGCCTCGACGTACTGGGGGGAGACGCCGGAGTAATCGTAGGCGCCCAGGTCGGTGGAGAGGCTCACCAACACATCCGGCACAGGGGCCCCCGTGCCCTCGTCGATGACCGTCACCGTGACGTTGTGGGCCCGCTGGAGCGGCAACTGATTGACCGCATAGTCGAAGGTAATATCCACCCCATAATCCACCGGTTCCTGGGTAGGGGTGGCCTCAGGCTCGCTGGTCTCCGTCGGCACCCCCTCGGGGGGCGTGACGATGAAGGTAGGAAGGGGATTGAACGTGGGCGGGGGCACGTTGCCAAAGCCCACCTGGATCCCCTCGTTGATCATCTCCGCGTGGGCCTCGACCCGCACGTGGGGGGCGATGAGACGGAAGAAGGGGTCCAAGATCTCCACGTTGTGGACCACCTGCACCCGCACCGGCAGGCCGGGAAGGCCGGGATGGTCCAGTTCTTCGGGGTCCACGTAGGAGGGGAACCCCCACACGCGAACGCCGAAGAAGCCCGGCTGCTCGAAATTGGCCTGGAACTCCGCCTCCGTCATCCCCAGGAAGCCCTGTCTGATGCGCAGGCCCCGGGCACGGTCGAGGGCGATCTCCTTGATGAGAGCGACCCGCCGCTCGTTGTATTCTTCGGTATCCTCAGTGGGGTCACAATTGTACCCTGCATCCGTGAAGAGGAAAGGGGGATCAGCACTGAGATTGGTACAGGGGGTTCCGTCAAGCCGCTCCCCCTGAACGGGCTGGTAGGTGATGGCCCAGCGAACCGCCTCGCGGGCAGCGTGCTCCACCGCCAGGTAACCCTGGATCACCAGCGAGGCCTCGATGACGAGGAAGATGATGAGCAGCAGAACCGGCAGGACGAGGGCGAACTCAGCCATACCCTGACCCCACTCCCGGCGGCGCCGCAGGCGGGGCACAGGGACTCCCTTGCTTCTCGGGAAAAACTTCATGGCCTCCCTCCTTGCAGATCGGTCGCCCGGGGCCATGAGGTCCTCTGGTTACCGGGCCAGAACGAATTTTCTACCCTCTCCAACGTCC
>DQUX01000223.1 GCA_015662065.1 Anaerolineales bacterium
CTCCCTGCTCCAGGAGCAGGTCCAGGCGTACCGCGACCTAGACCCGTCGGTAGAGACCATCCCCGCGTTCCATATGGTCGTCGTCATCGCCGACGGGTACCCGGGCGAGGACGGTGACTACAACCACCGGGTCTCTCCCGAGATCGTCCGCCGCTGGATCGACGGCGCGCGGGCGGCCGGTGCGTGGGCGATCCTGGATCTACAGGTGGGCCGGGCCGACCTGGAGGCGGAGATCGACCGCATCGAGCCGTTCCTGTGGGAGCCGGACGTCCATCTGGCGGTGGACCCGGAGTTCCTGGTGGACGAGACCCGGGTGCCGGGAGCGCAGTTAGGGTGGATCACCGGGCCGGCCATCAACCGGGTCCAGGCCCGGTTGGATGGCATCGCCCGTGCCACGGGCCAGCGCAAGCTCCTCATCATCCACCAGTTCGACGACCGGATGATCGTCCAGAAGGGATGCATTGTCGATTACCCCTGCGTCGACCTGGTCTGGGACGCCGACGGGTTCGGCGGGCCCCGGGCGAAGGTGGGCGACTACATTCAGTACAGCCAGGAGCCGTGGTTCGAGTACGGGGGCTTCAAGATCTTCTACGAGTACGACACGCCGGTGATGAGCCCCCAGGAGGTGCTGGAGCTGAGCCCGCCCCCGGCGGTGGTGATTTACCAATAGCGGCGATGCTGCGCCCCTACTTGCCGGCGGGGATGTAATCCCGCAGGATGGAGCCGCCGATGAACTCCCGCAGGATGGAGTTATCCGGCACCAGGTCCGGCGGGCAGCGGGCGAACCACTCCAGGAAGGCCAGAAGCCGCTTGGCCTCCACGCGGCGGGGGCTGGGTGGCTCGATCTGCAACAGCAGCGGCTCCACCAGCGGCTTCAGCACCGCCAGCTCGTAGACCAGCGCCGAGTTGAACATCACGTCGGCGTGCTCCTGGTAGGGGAAGATGTGCCGCTTCTCCCCCCGCCGGACGCTCTCCCAACGATTCAGCGTCTCCTCGGCGGCGTACCCTCGGAAGGTGGCGTCCCGCACGATGCGCCGGATGAGACGGGTGTCGGTGGTGGGCACCCGGTTGTGCCGGTCGATGTTCAACTGGGTCAACGCCGAGACGTAGACGCGAAAGGTCCATTGGCGGGGGATGGCCGACACTAGGCGGGGGTTCAGCCCGTGGATTCCCTCCACCAGGATGACGTGGTCGGGGTCCAACTGCACCGTTGGCCCCTCCCGTCGCGTGCCGGCCTGGAAGTCGAAACGGGGCAGCGTGACCTCCCGCCCCTCCATCAGCGCCAGCAGTTGCTCGTTGAAGAACGGGAGATCGAGCGCCTGAAGGGATTCGAAATCGTACTCCCCGTTCTCATCCCGAGGGGTCCTCTCCCGATCCACAAAGTAATCGTCCAGCGCCAGCGGGAAGGGCCGGACCCCGTGGGCCAGCAGTTGGATGGAGAGCCGCTTGGAGAAGGTGGTCTTGCCCGAGGCGGAAGGCCCGGCGATGAGAACCAGCCGGATCTGCTCGCGCCGCGTGGCGATGTCGTGGGCGATGTCGGCGATGCGCTCCTCGTGGAGCGCTTCCGAGACCAGCACGATCTCCCGGATACGGCCGTTCTCGATCGCCTCGTTCAGACTGCCCACATCCTCCACCCCCAGCAGATGCAGCCAATCCCCGTACTCCCGGAAGACGGTGCTCAGCCGGGGGTACTCGGCGTAGGGGCGGAGTTCCGTCGGCCAGTGGCGACGGGGGTACTGAAGGACGAAGCCCAGCGGCGACGGGCGAAGGGCAAAGTAGCGAAGATGGCCAGTGGAGGGAAGCATATAGCCGTGGAAGTAGTCCCGGTAACTATGCAGGCGGTAGAGGATCAGATAGTCCTTGCGCCGGCGGGAGAGCAGGCGGACCTTGTCATCTTGCCCCCGCTGGCGGAATATCGCCAAGGCCTCCTCGATGGGCACCTGTTCCTTGGCAATGGGGGCATCCTCGTCCACGATGGCGCGCATCCGCGCCTCAATGGCGGTCAGCTCCTCGGCGGAGAAGGGTTCGCGGCCCAACACCCGACAGAAGTAACCGCCGAAGGGAAGGGAGTGGTCCACCACCACCTGCACCTCGGGATAGAGCTCGGAGATAGCAGTGACCATCAGGAAAGCCAACGAGCGCCGGTAGATGCGGACCCCGTCGGAATCGGAGAGAAAAACGGGGGCGACCTGCGCGTCCCGCCGGAGCGGGTAGGCCAGCTCCCGCAGCTCCCCGTCCACCAGCGCGGCGATGACCGGCACCGGATGGTCGCTGTAGGCGAGCTGGATGTAGGCCCCTACCGGCGTCCCCATCGACGCTTCAAAGATGCGCCCGTCGGGGAACCGGGCCTGAGCGGTCTCCCGGGGGTCGGCCGGCCAGACATGCCTTTCCACTGCTATGCTCCTCCTCTCCTTGTATGCTTCCAGGGGCGGAAAGTATACACGAAAGCGCCGGAGAGGCAAGTGGGCACGGTGGCGGGTGAGGGAGACCGGAATGGCTTGACAGATAGGGAAATCCCCGGCATCATGGTGCCCACGGCAGATCGGGAGGTGCAAGAGGGTGGCAGATCTGAGGGAAAGAGCGGTATCCAACCCCCGGGAGTGGCGACAGGCGCTGGAGGCCCTGCCCACCCCCCACATCCTGCAGACCTGGGAGTGGGGAGCCTTCAAGGAGCGGCGCGGTTGGCGGGCCGCCCACCGGCTCTGGGAGGAGGGGGGGACGGTGCGGGCGGCTGCGTTGGTGCTGACCCGACGGATAGGGAGGCTCCCAGCACAGGTGCTATACGCCCCCAAGGGGCCGGTTCTGGACTACGGCGACCTCCCGCTCCTGGCGAGGGTGCTGACCGATCTGGAGGGCCTGGCCCGGCGGGAGCGGGCGCTCTTTGTGAAGATAGATCCAGACGTGAAGGCGGATAGCCCCCAGGGGGAGCACGTGGTGGAGCTCCTCCGTCGCCGGGGGTGGCGGCCCTCTCCGGAGCAGGTGCAGTTCCGCAACACGCTGCTATTGGACCTCACGCCAGAGCCGGAGGAGATCCTGGCGCGGATGAAGTCCAAATGGCGGTACAACGTTCGGCTGGCGGGGCGGAGGGGGGTGAGGGTGCGGACGGGGGGACTGGAGGACCTGCCGCTCCTGTACCGGATGTATCGGGAGACCAGCCGGCGGGACCGCTTCGTGATCCGACCGAAGTCGTACTACCGGGATGCCTGGGGTTCCTTTATCAAGGCGGGGATGGCCCAGCCGTTGATCGCGGAGGTGGAGGGGGAGCCGGTAGCGATGGTGATCCTGTTCCACTTCGGCCGGCGGGCGTGGTACATGTACGGAGCCTCCCGCGCGCTCCACCGGGAGCGGATGCCCAACCACCTCCTGCAGTGGGAGGCGATCCGGTGGGCCAGGGCCCGGGGCTGCACTGTCTATGACCTCTGGGGCGCCCCCGACGCGCTGGATGAATCGGACCCGATGTGGGGGGTGTACCGCTTCAAGCAGGGCTTCGGCGCCCGGCTGGTGCGCCACATCGGGGCCTACGACTACCCAACCTCGCGCCCCTTCTACTGGCTGTACACGGCGGCCGCCCCACGGCTGCTGGCGCTGATGCGCTGGCGGCACTGGCGGGGGCAGGACGTGAGGGCAGCAAGTGAAGAAGGGGGCCCCAAGTGAGCGGAGCCCCCTTCCGGTTTGCCTTTACCCGCGTCGCTTACCGTGGCAGCACGTTGTAGTAGTCCACCCAGACCTCGATGGGTTTGAACTCCCACGTGGAGACCATGAGCCCGAAATACCCTCGCCCGGTTATCGCGCTATCGGTCAAGTCGTTCAGTAGATGGTTGTTGACGTAAACGCGGATGTGACTCCCGTCTCGAACGATCCGCCAGGTATTCCAGGTCCTTCCATCCAGGA
>DQUX01000175.1 GCA_015662065.1 Anaerolineales bacterium
CCTGCACCGGCCCCTACGAGATCCCCAACGTGAAGGTGGACGTGGACGGGGTCTACACCAACAACCCGCCCAGCGGGGCCTTCCGGGGCTTCGGCGCGCCGCAGGCGATTTTCGCCGCCGAGACGCAGATGAACAAACTGGCCGAAACGTTGGGAATGGACCCGGTGGAGCTGCGGATGCGGAACCTCCTGCGGGAGGAGAGCCTCACCGCGGTGGGCACGCCCCTGCCCGGCGGTGTGGGCCTGGTGGAGGTGACTGAGCGATGCGCCCTCGCCGCCGGCTGGAAAAAGACCGACCAAGGGTGGCAAAAGCCGACCCCACACCACGCACCACGCAACACGCAACACGCAAGAGGTATCGGCTTCGCCGTCGCCTTCAAGAACGTCGGCTTCTCCTTCGGCTACCAGGAGAACTGCTGGGCGAAGATCGAGCTGCGGGGGGGGGCGGAGATCGAGGAGGCGGCGGTCTACATCGGCACCGCCGAGGTGGGGCAGGGCAGTCATACGGTCATCCGGCAGATGGCGGCGGATGCGCTGGGGGTGGATCTTTCGCGGGTGCGGCTGGAGGTGGCGGATACGGCCACCAGCCCCGGTAGCTCTGGCTCTGTCTCTGCCTCCCGGATGACCTTTATGGCCGGTAACGCCATCCGGGGCGCGGCGGCGGCGGCGCTGGAGCGGTGGCAAGCGGAGGACCGACCGGCGGTGGCGGAGTATACCTACCTGGCTCCCAAGACCACTCCCTTCGACCCCGAGAGCGGCCACGGCACGCCCAACTTCGCCTACGGCTACGTAGCCCAGGCGGTGGAGGTGGAGGTGGATACCGAGACCGGTGAACTGCGCCTCCTGCAGGTGATCTGCGCCGACGACGTGGGCCAGGCGATCAACCCTCGGCTGATCGAGGGGCAGATCGAGGGGGGAGTGGTCCAGGCGATGGGCTGGGCCACGATGGAGAATCTCATCGTCGAAGGCGGCCGCGTCCTCACGGATAGGCTCAGCACCTACCTCATCCCCACCGCGCTGGATGTGCCGAAGCGGGTGGACTCCATCATCATCGAGAACCCGGACCCGCGCGGGCCGTGGGGGGTGCGGGGGATGGGGGAGATGCCCTTCATCCCACTGGCCCCAGCGCTGGTGGCCGCCGTTCACGATGCCACAGGGGTCTGGTTCGACGAGTTGCCGCTGACGCCGGAGCGGGTGGTGGGGGAGGGGACTGGGTGACTGGGTGAAAGGAGACACACTATGTTCCACCCTGACGATCGTGTCCTCGTCGCCGTGATGAACAACCCCCGCGATTTCGAGATCGCCCAGGACGAGGGGTGGTACCGGATTCCGCTCAGGCACGCGCCCCCGGCCACCACCGAGGCGGCGGTGTTGGCCTTCTACTTCACCAAGGCCTTCGGCGAGGAGAAGTGGGCCATCCACTGGTACGCGCCCGTGCTCGGACACGAACTGGCCCGCCGGCGGGATCTCCTGCCAGGTGAGGCCGACCACCCCCGCTCCGACGAGCCGTACTACAAGATGCAGCTCGGGCCGCTAATGCGGCTGGAGCATCCCATCTACAGCCTCCGGTGGCGGAGGATTGCCTTCATCGAGACCTCCTGGGATCGCTTCATCGCCGCTGAGGAGATCAACGACCTCTACATCTCTGGCGGTGATGGGCTCTTCGTCACCCTCAAGGAGGCCGGGTTCTGGCCGGAGCGAGAGTTCAAGATTCGGGAGGGGGACGTGGACTATACGGTGGACCTGGCGATCCCCTGTCGGAAGGGCACGGTCGCCATCACCATCGGCGAACGGCCCGCTCCTCCCTCAGCTCTCCGCAACCCCGATGTGGGGGCGATCTCCCGCGCGGTACAGGAGATGGGAGGTGAGCGGTCTCCGTCGATCAGACCCCTGGAGGGAGAGGAAGATGAGTGAGCAATCCCCCCAGCGCGAGCTGCTTGAGCGGTCATCGTTGCTCGACGATCGTGGCAACCTGGTCCAGGTGGGCTGGGCCCGTCAGCCCCTGCTGGACTGCAACCTTGAAGACGCCCGCTTCTACTCTTTCCGCCCGTTTCAACGTTTCCGTATCAAACGATGGGACTACTACGGAGTGACCACGCCCACGCACTTCTTCTCGTTTACCCTGGCCGACCTGGGCTACGCCGGTCAGGTCTTCGCCTACGTGGTCGATTTCGAGGCCGGGACGTACTACGAGGAGACGCTGACCGTTCCGCTAGGGCGGGGGATCGTGCTTCCCCGCAACAGCACTGAGGGGACGAGCGCCTACGAGGGGCGGGTGCGGCTGGTCTTCCACGCTCAGCCCAGCGGGCGACGGCTCTCGGTGGAGTGGCCCGGCTTCGACGGCAAGGGGCTAGCGGCGGAGCTCTTCCTTCACCTGCCTCCCGACCACGAGTCGATGACCATCGTCATTCCCATCGGCGGGAAGCGATTCTACTACAACCGCAAGGTCAACTGTATGCCGGCCGAGGGATGGGTGACGTTTGACGGCAGACGGATGGAGATCACGCCGGATCGGTGCCTGGGGAACCTGGATTGGGGCCGCGGGGTGTGGGAGTACCGGTCCTTCTGGGTCTGGGCCAGCGCGTCGGGGTTCCTCGCCGACGGGCGGCGCGTCGGCCTCAATCTGGGATTCGGCTTCGGCGACACCTCGGCCGCCACGGAGAATGGGCTGATCCTGGAGGGCCGCGTGCACAAACTGGCCCAGGTCGATTTCACGTACGACCCCGGCGACTTTATGAAGCCCTGGCGGATGAGGTCTCCAGACGGCCGGCTGGACCTGGAGTTCGTGCCGTTTCTGGAGCGGGTGGCGGCGACGAATCTGCTGCTCGTCGCCAGTGAGGTCCATCAGATGTTTGGCCGGTACCACGGGACGGTGCAGGCCGATGATGGAGAGAGGATTGGATTGGACGGGCTGGTCGGCTTCGCTGAGGAGCACCACGCCCTTTGGTAGGAGCGGCTGGGATCTACCGCGTCTTGCCTGCAGAAGATCTCAGAGGGGAGGCATATCATGCTGATCACCCACGCACGCGTGGCTACGTTGGGCTCGGAACCCCAACTGGTCGAGGACGGAGCGGTGTTGATCCGCGGCGAGACCATCGCCGAGATCGGCACCACGATGGAGCTGACCACCCGTCATCCCCGCGAGGAGCGGTGGGATGCTGAGGGGCAGCTAGTGATGCCGGCTGCCATCTGCGGCCACACTCACTTCTACGGGGCGTTTGCCCGCGGGATGGCGGTCCCGGGCGAGCCGCCGACCAACTTCCCGCAGATCTTGGAGCGGCTCTGGTGGCGGCTGGATAAGGTGCTGACGCTGGAGGATGTCCGCTACTCCGCCCTGGTCTGCCTGGTGGATGCCATCCGCCACGGCACCACCACGCTGATCGACCACCACGCCAGCCCCAACGCTATCGAGGGCAGCCTGGACGTGATCGCCGAAGCAGTGGAACAGGCCGGCCTCCGGGCTTCCCTCTGCTACGAGGTGACCGATCGGGATGGTTCGGAGCGGGCGCGGGCAGGCATTGACGAGAACGTTCGCTTCGCCCGCTCGCAACCCGCGACCCGCAACTCGCAACTCGCGGCCTCCTTCGGCCTCCACGCCTCCCTCACCCTCTCCGACGAGACTCTGGCCGACTGCGTCGCTGCTGCCTCCGAACTGGGCGTGGGCTTCCACATCCACGTCGCCGAGGACGTTGCCGATCAGGAGGATAGCCTTCGGAAGAGCGGCAAGCGGGTCGTGCACCGGTTGCAGGAGGCGGGTGTGTTGGGGTCGAAGACCATCGCCGTGCACTGCGTTCATGTAGATGAAGGGGAGATCGAGGTGCTGGCCAGGACCGGCACGTGGGTTACCCATCAGCCCCGGTCCAATATGAACAATGGGGTGGGGGTAGCCCCGGTGGAGGAGATGATGTGGGCGGGGGTGAGGGTGAGCCTGGGCAACGACGGTTTCTCCAACAACATGTTCTCCGAGATGAAGGCGGCCTATCTCGTACACAAGCTGGCCCGGCGCGATCCCCGGGCGATGCCCGGCGACCGGGTGATGCGGCTGGCCTACGATAACAACGCTCAGCTCGCCCGCGTCTTCTGGCCCGACCTGGTGTTGGCCCAACTGGCCCCTGGCGCTGCGGCCGACCTGGTCTTCCTCGATTATCACCCCACGACACCCCTGACGGTGGGGAACCTGCCCTGGCACCTGCTCTTCGGCTTCGAGGCCTCGATGGTCACCGGCACCGTCTGTGCCGGGCGGGTGCTGATGCGGGACCGACAACTTCTCACGCTGGACGAGGAGGCCATCACCGCCCGCTCGCGGGAACTGGCGGCTCAGATGTGGCGGAGGATCTAGGAAGCTGCATAACGCGAATCGAAGGAGGTTGAACCATGTTGGTAGGAGATAGAATGACCCGGCGTCCCATCACAATCCGGGATGACGCCTCTGTGGACGAGGCGCTCCAGCTTATGCACAGCGAGAGGATCCGACGGCTGCCCGTCGTGGACAAGCGGGGCCGGATGGTCGGCATCGTCTCGGAGCTGGACCTGTTAAAGGTCTCCCCCTCCCCGGCCACCTCGCTCAGCATCTACGAGATCCCCTATCTGCTCTCCAAGATCAAGATGCGGGACGTTATGACGCAGGAGGTGATCACGGTCACCGAGGATACTCCCCTGGAGGAGGCTGCCCGCGTTATGGCGGATAACAAGGTCGGCGGCCTGCCGGTGATGCGGGATGACAGGCTGGTGGGCATCATCACCGAGACCGACATGTTCAAGATCTTCCTTGAGATGCTCGGCGCTCGGGAGAGCGGGGTTCGGTTGAGCCTGTTGGTGCCGGAGAAGAAGGGGGAGCTGGCCAAGATCACCGGCAAGATCGCCGAGCTGGGGGGCAACATCCTGGCGCTCGGGACGACGATGGGGGAGGACCCCACCAATCGGCAGCTCACGATCCGGGTGGCCGATGTGCCGGAGGAGCAACTGGTCGCGGCGATGGAGGAGCTGGGCCTGAAGGTGTTGGATGTCCGGTTCTGCACCCTGCCGCCGTGCTAGCGCTGCTCCGCCTTCCCGCGGCCTGAGCGGAGGGGCGGAGGCGAAGCCGAGGGACCGTAGTCGAAGGGGGCTGGATGGACTTCGGTCGAGTGGCGAATCGGTAGGAGCGCGGGGGGGCCGGGCTCCTACCGTTCTCCCCTGCATACGCGCAGGGGGTCGACGGGCTGCACGGGCCGGGGGGGGAAGTGCTCCACAAACAGGTGGTGGAGGAGCTGGGTGGAGAGCACGCCCACTAGGGCTATATCCTCCCCCTCGCTGACCCGCGCCCCTGCCCGGCACTTCTTCACCAACCGATTGACCGCCTGTGGGTTGAAGTAGCCGGCCGCGCGGAGCGCCCCCGGTGAAAGCAGCGCCTCCACATAGTCCAGCGGCCGGGCGAAGAAGGCGGGGTGGATGGGGGCGCGGTAGGGCTGCTTGCGCCGCCGCCAGATCTCGGCGGGCAGGAGCTCCCGGGCGCTTTTCCTGAGGAGATACTTCTCCTGCAGCCCCCGGATCTTGAGGTGGGGCGGGAGACGGCCGCAGAACGCCACCACCCGGTGATCCAGAAACGGGAACCGTCCCTCCACCGAGTTGGCCGCCATCATCCGGTCCCCCTGGGAGGAGAGGAGGTAGGGGGACATGAAGGTGGCGACCTCGATGTATTGGGCCTGGGCCAGGGGACTCCACCGAGGGAGCATCCCGTCCAGCGTGGCCAGGAACTCCTGCACCGGGTCATACCCCCCTACGGTCGCTCGCAGGGCCGGGGAGAAGAGCCGTTGCAGGCGGGTGGTGTTGCGCCAGCGGATGTGGTGGGAGTAACCCGCCCGATCCACGGCCGTCAGCCCCGGACGAAAGAAAGCGGCCAGATAGGCGTCGCCGCTCCGGGAGAGATCGGCCACGTAGGGGTAGAGTCGGCGCAGCAGTAAGGGACGCCAGGGGGAATCCGGTTGACGGGCCCAGAAGCGGCGGACCTTGTCCTCCTTGTAGAGGTTGTAGCCGCCCAGGAACTCGTCGGCCCCCTCGCCGGTCAGCACCACCTTGGTGTGGTTCTCCCGCACCAGCCGGGAGAGGAGGTACATCGGGGCGGGGGAGGTGCGCAGGAGGGGGGCCTCGGCGTGCCAGACCACGTCTGGAAAGACCCGGCCGATGTCACCGTTGGTGCAGCACGTTCGGCGGTGGTCGGTGGACAGGAAGGCAGTGGCTGTCTCCTGGTGGGGCCGTTCGTCGAAGGCGGGGTCCTCGAAGGCGATGGAGAAGGTGCAGAGGGTGTCGGGGATGTGCTGCCGGACGAGGGCGGCGATGAGGGTGGAATCTAACCCCCCGCTGAGGTAACTGGCCACCGGGACATCGGCCCGCAGCCGCAGCCGCGTCGCGTCGGAGAGCAGGTCCCGCAACTGCTCCGCCGCTTCCTCCTCTGGGAGGGGTTCCTCCTCCCCTGCCTCCGGGAATCTGAGGCCCCAGTAGCGGGAGAGGGTGCATCCGTCGGCCCGCGCCTGCATGTAGTGGCCGGGCGGGAGCTCCAAGATGCCCTGGAATATGGTGCGCGGAGCCAGGGGGGCCCAGAAGGTGAACGTCTGGGCCAGCCCGTGGGGGTCGATCCGGGCCTCCACCCGGGGGTCCAGCAGCAGCGCTTTGACCTCCGAGCCGAAGAGGAGCCCCTGGGGGAGGAGGGTGTAGAACAGAGGACGGATGCCCAGCCGGTCCCGGGCTAGGAACAGCTCCTCCTTGCGGCTGTCCCAGATGGCGATGGCGAACTGGCCGTTCAGCCGGTGGAGGCACTCCGGCCCCAGGTCCTCGTAGAGGTGGAGGATCACCTCGGTGTCGGAGCGGGTCCGGAACCGATGGCCGGCCCGCTCCAGTTCGGCGCGCAGTTCTGGGTGGTTGTAGACCTCGCCGTTGAAGACGATCCAAAGGGACTCGTCCTCGTTGGGGATGGGTTGCTGGCCGGTGCTCAGGTCCACGATGCTGAGGCGGGCGCAGCCGATCCCAGCTTGGCCATCCACGTAGAGGCCGAATTCGTCGGGGCCCCGGTGGCGGATGATCCCCAGCATCCGGCGCAGGAGGCCGACGTCGGGGGGATGCTGTCCTGACCAGTCCAGGACGCCGATGATGCCGCACATCCGCAGGCTACCTCAGGGCCGACTTCTGGATCTTGCCCGATGGCGACTTGGGCAGGGAGGGGCGGAACTCCACGTAGCGGGGGAGCATGAAGTCCTCCAGGTGCTGGCGGCAGTGGCGGAGCACGTCCTGCTCGGTGAGTTGGTGGCCGTCGCTGCAGACGATGAAGGCCTTGATGGCCTGGCCCAGTAGCTCGTCGGGCACGCCGATCACCGCCGCCTCCGCCACGCCCGGCAGCCGGTAGAGGACGCTCTCCACCTCCTTGGGGGCGACCTTCTCGCCGCGGCTCTTGATGATGTCATCTTTACGAGCGACGAAATAGAGGAACCCCTCCTCGTCCATTCGGAACAGGTCGCCAGTGTAGAGAAGCCGCTCGGCGGGATACCGCCCGGGCCGGTATCGCTTGGCGGTCTCCTCAGGATCCCCCCAGTAGCCTTGCATCACGTGGGAGCCCCGCACCACCAGCTCCCCCACCTCCCCCGGCCCCAGCCAGTTGCCGGCCTCGTCCTCGATCCAGACCTCGGTGCCGGGGATGGGGATCCCCACCGAGCCGGGCCGGCGGTCCAGCTCCTCCGGCGGCAGGTAGAGGGTCCGTTTGCACTCGGTGAGGCCGTACATCGAGTAGAGGCGGGCCTGGGGGAAGGCCTCCCGGAGGCGCTGGATGTGCTCCACCGGCAGCGCGGCGGCGGTGTTGGTCAGATAGCGGAGGGAGGAGAGGTCGAACCGGGATAGGTCCATCTGAAGCAACATAGCGAAGATGGTTGGCACGCCGGGGAGCCCGGTCACCCGCTCCTCCTCGATCCGCCGCAGCACCGCCGCCGGGTAGGCGAAGGACTGCTCCAGGACCAGGGTGCCGCCGAAATTGAAGGCCATCAGGAGCTGGTAGAGGCCGTAGTCGAAGGAGAGAGGGAGGACGTTGATGACGATGTCATCCGGTCTGTTCTCTAGGTATTGGATGATGGAGGAGGCGGCGAAGGCCATATTGGCATGGGTGGACATAACCCCCTTTGGCTCGCCGGTGGTGCCGGAGGTGTAGATCAGGCAGGCCAAGTCGATGTCTATGGAAGGGCAAGAGGGGC